>NZ_JBVVAK010000139.1:0-19579 GCF_055792825.1 Microvirga sp. GN3 | reverse complement strand
CGAAGGCTGAAGACCCTCAGGGGCCTCACACCCTACGAGTTCATCTGCAAATGCTGGACACAGGAGCCCAAACGCTTCACCTTTGACCCGGTCCATCAAATGCCGGGACTGAACACTTAGAGCATCGTGCAGAAAACCGGACCCACTTTTCGCTGACCTCATGAACGGTGCCGCTCGGACCAGGACCCGGCGACGATGCTGCTGCGACTTGCCCGCTACAAGCTGACATCCTCGATAGCATCATAGCCGAACTCGCCCGGCCCGCCATTGCCGGCCATTGTGATGCCAAACTCGAAGTTGCCGTTCCCATCCAGATCCGCCAGCAGATAGCCGGTGTCGGTTCCCTCATTGGCGAGGTAAACATAGGTCAGACCGTCCTCGCCATAGGTCTGGTTCGCTTCCTGAGCCGCGGCATCCATTGAGGTCGCGGCAGTGCCGGCCGAGTGGTAGTTCTCGGCTGTTCCGGCAACCCCAAGCCCGATCTTGTCGGTGCCGTACTGGAAATCGAGAATTTGATCCGCACCCGTCGTGGTCGCCGGGCTCGCATTGGCCGCATCAGGGTAGAAGAACATGTCCTGATCTTCGCCGCCGGTGAGCTGATCCGCTCCAAGCTCTCCCTCCAGGAGATCATTGCCGGCACCCCCGTTCAGATGGTCATCTCCCTGATCGCCGAGGAGAACGTCATTGCCGCCTTCGCCCCAGAGATGGTCAATGCCTTCACCGCCCAACAGAAAGTCTCTGTCCTCACCGCCCCGGATCAACATGTCCGGGCTTTGGCGGTCCGTGTCCTGGTCAGGAGAGTATGGGTCAGCAACGCCCTCGCCATCGTCGGTCTCATCAGACATGTCGGGAAGGTCGAGGTCCGTGTCCTGGTCTGAAGAATAGGGGTCAGCGACGCCGCCACCGGACTCGTCAGCGGCATCCGGAAGGTGGAGTTCCGTGTCCTGGCCAGGTGAGTAGCGCTTGCTGAACTCCATGGTCATCTCCTCTAGGTACGAACTGACTTCCGCTCTGCGAGAGGCAATGCCAGACGCGCGGCAGAACTTCTGTGGCGCAGTTCACATCTTGTTGCCCCGGTCGTCCTTGCGTTCGATTTTTGATCTGTTGCCATAGAGCATCGGACCCAAAAGTGGATTCCACTTTTGGGTCCGATGCTCCCTCCTATAAGCGGCGTATCGTTCGGCGCGGAAAACCGGATCCACTTTTCGCTGACGCGGCCCTCTGGGTCCGCACGATGCGCTATATTGTCGCCTGAGAACGAGGACGGGTCGAGATCCGGTCGGCCGCATGAATGGCGGCCAGGAGACTCAGTCCCATGTGATAGCCGGGATCGAGATCGGGCGTTGCCGGAACGAAATCAACCGGCCCGTTTCTCGTCAGGGTCTGATAGGCGAGGGTATCCCGCCAGTAACGCGTAAAGAACGCATGGTCGGCTTGCTCCCAGATGCGGAGAGCCTCGCCATCGCCTGTTGCAGTGAAGCACAGGGCAGCAGACCGAATGGTCTCGGGCAGAGACCACCAGGGAAAGTAAGGACTCAAGGGATTGCCGGTTGCGGCCGAAACTGACAGGCAGAGGCCGGGACCAACGAAGCCGCGCGCGAACGAGGAGCCGAGCACGGACTGAAGCTGTTGCACCAAGGCGGGTTCGGCATCACCCTGGAAATGGTCCAGTGCGAAGCCCACGAACTCGATGGCATGCCCGACATTGCAGACATCCGCTCCCGGGACGTTGCGCAACAGGCCACTCTCTGGGTCGAAATGACGTTCGAGAACATGGGCGATGAAGCGGTCTGCGAAAGCTGAATGTTCGCCAAGCCCAACGCGGTGGAGGAGACCCGCCGCGCCGAGGAGGATCATCCGTGGACCGAAATCGTCAGGCTCGTCCGCAGCCGCACGGAGCGAGAGGCGACGACGCTCGTCCATTTGAAAGCGCTGCTGCTCGATCGCGTCGATGATCTCGGCCAGATAGGTGAGATGCTCAGGAAGGTCCGCTCGGGCATAGCGCGCAGCTCCAGCGATGAGCCCCTTGGCGAAGAAGGCATCGGAATAGGTAAACACGCCGTCTGCGGGAGCCTGCCGGTGCAGCGCGCCGTCGGAATCGGCATAGACGGGCTCCAGCTCATGGTCATAGCAGAAATAGCCGTGTCCATCGCGGCGCTTAAGTCGGCAAAGCGCCTCATAAAGAGCACGCCCCGTCTCGTCGAGTTCTGAGGCCAAGGCGGGATCCTCCGCCTTGAAGAACTCCGCATGCATCGCAACCGCTTCGAGCCCGCGCCCCTGGATCCAGCCATAGAGATAGGCCGGGCCACGCAACCCATCCGCGTCGCCATAATCTTCAAGACTCAGGCTGTTGACCTTGGTGTTGAGGAAGTCGCCGCCAAGGCGCGGACGCGCCAGCATCCAGCGCAGGGTCGCCGCATTGGCCTCCCTATACCGCGTGCGCGCGCCGGCGAGAGAGAAGCCTGATCCAGTCATTCCTTTAATCCCGTGCTCGCGACGCCCTGCACAAAATTCCGTCGCAACAGGACGAACAGCGTGATGCTCGGAATGAGGACCAGCGCGGAGGCCGCGCTCAGCCGTCCTAGATCGACCGTGAAGCCTGTCTGAAACAAGGCAAGCCCCACTTCAATCGTGTAGCTGTCCCGCGTCGTCGCGACGATCAGAGGCCAGGCGAACGCGGTCCAGGCCTGGAAGAAAGCCAGCACTCCCAGAGCTCCCAGGGCACCGCGCAGGAGCGGAAGTACGATACGCCAGAAGATCCAGAACTCGCCCGCACCGTCAATTCGGGCAGCCTCGAGCAGTTCGTCCGGGATGGACTGAATCACGTTCTGACGAATGAGGAAGATGCCGAAGCTCATCACGAGATAGCCCAGCAGCAATCCCCAGGTGGTGTTGAGGATGCCGAGAGCCTTCGCCTGAAAGTAAAGCGGAATCATATAAACCTCGAACGGCACGATGGCCGTCGCGAGGATGATGGCGAAGAACACGGTGAACGCGCGGGAGCGGAACTTGCCCAGGATGTAGCCCGAGATGGACGAGGTCGCCAGAATGCAGAGGGTGGACAGGATCGAGAACAGGATGCTGTTCCCGATCCAGCGCAGTAGCGGGGTGTCGCCCAGAACCGCTCTGAAGTTCGCCGCCGTCGGATCGTCCGGAATGACCGTCGGCGGCCAGGCCAGCATCTCCTGTGGCGTCTTGAACGCGTTGGAGACGAGAAAGACAAGCGGCAGGATCATCAGCAGGCAGACCAGGGTGAGCACCACGTCAATCGTGATATTGACCATTCGGTCTTTCATCTGCCTGGACATGCCTCGGCGGAAGGTCTGTTCAGGATGGGCTCTCATGAGCGGCCTTTCTCCCGCAGCAGCCTGAATTGGATCAGGGTCAACGCCAGAACGATTGCCAGCAGAACGACCGCCTCGGAGGCGGCATAGCCGACGCGGTAGTTGCGGAAGCTGTTCTCCAGCATGTCGAGCACGAGGACTCGCACCTGCCGGCCCGGCGCGCCCTGAGCGTCAGAGGCCAGGACGAAGGCTTGGGCATAGACATTGAAGCCGGAGACGAGGGTGACGACCGAAACATACAGGGTGATCGGCTTGAGCAGAGGGACCGACAGATACCAGAAGCGCTGGGGAGCCGACGCGCCGTCGAGCTCGGCGGCCTCATAGAGTGAGGTCGGCAGGCTCTTGAAGCCGACAAGGTAGATCAACACCGCATAGCCAAGCGCCTGCCACGAGCACAGCACGATGATGCACACGACTGAGAGCACGGGATCGAAGAGCCAAGACTTCGGCGAGAAACCGAATGTCGCGAGAAAAGCATTCAGGGGACCGAGCCGGGCATCGAAAACCCACTTCCACGCCATGGCCGCAGGCACGAGCGACACGACGTGTGGAATGAAGATCGCCGTCTCGTAGAACCCGGCGAAACGTGAGCGGGTGCGGTGATAGATGAGCGCTGCGAGGATCAGCGCCAGGGGAATGGTGATGAGCAGGACGCCAAAGGCAATGATCGTGGTGTTGAGGAGCGCCTCCCGGAACAGAGGGTCGCCGGAGAGTTCCTCAAAGTTCGCAAGGCCGATGAACGGCTTGTTCTTCGACAGGATGTCCCATTTGTGCAGGCTTAAGCGCAACGTGTCGCCAATGGGATAGATCCGGACATAGGCGAAGATCACCAATGTCGGCAGGATCGCGAGGAACGCGAACATCCATCTCTTGCGCTGCACCAGGAGACCTCTTCAAACTCCGTCCGGTGCGCTGGCGCGCACCGGACGACGCAAGACCGAGCAGAGTGGGAAGCTACTTCCCGAGAAGACCTTCGCGGCGGAGGATCTGGTTGGTCTCGTCCGCTGCCGACTTGAGGAAGGCATCGACGGCCGCATCGTCCTTGGCCAGAGACGCATTGCGGAAAGCATTCGTGAGCTGGGCGGCCAAGCGCGTCAGCACCTCTTCGATCGGTCCGATCGAGGGCAGGGTGAAGAACTTATAGTCCTTCGGGTAGTTGACAAAGGCGTTGAATGCCGGAGTCGCATTGGTCACGACGGAATAGTCGACACCCGAACGGTTCGGCAGCCAGCCTACATTCTTGAGAAGCCATGTCAGGTTCTCGGGCTCGTTCGTCGCCATCACGAAATCCCAGGCCGCCTTCGCGTCGGCGCCATCCGCCTTCACATAGAGATTGGTTGGCAGCGCGATGGAGCCGCGCGGCAGCGGGGCGGTGGCATAGTTGAGATTGGGCGCCTTGGCGGCGATGTCCCCGATCACCCAGGATTCCCGGATGAACATGGCGGTCTGGCCGCGTTCGAAAGCCTCCGCGTCGGCGGGCATTTCGGGCGTGACGGTTTTGAGGACATGCACGTTCTGCAGGTACTGCTTGAGCGTCGCGCGACCGGCCTCGTTGGCATAATTGGCCCGCCACTTGCCGTCGGCCGTCGGCTCAAGCACCGAGCCGCCATATTGGAACAGATTGATCCAGAACTTCTCGGCGATGCCCTGACCGCCGCCGGTGAGGCGCAGGCTCCAGCCGGAAATGGTGGGATTGCCGTCAGGGCCGCGCTTCGTCAGCTTCTCGGCATATTGCGTATACTCTTCCATTGTCTTGGGCGGCGCGTTCAGTCCGGCCGCCTTGAACATGTCGGTGTTGTAGTACAGCGCACCCTGGCCGCGGAACAGGGGCACGCCGTAAACCGCGCCCTCATAACTTGCATTCGATGTGAAGAACTCACCGAAATTGGCCTTGTCCTTGACGAAGTTGGCCACGGCATCGGGAGCCTTCGGCAGCAGGTCGTTCTCAAGATAGCGGCGAACGGTGGAGCCCTGGAGCTCGATCACGGTTGCGCCGGCAACGCCGGAGGTCAGGCCCAGCGCGATGCGCTTCTCATGCTCGCGAAGTGCGATAGCCTCCACCTTGACGTTGAGATTCGGATGCTTTGCTTTCAGGCCCTGAGTCACGTGTTCGTAGAACGGGGCCATTTCCGGATAGCCGCTCCAGACCGTGACGGTCTGGGCCGATGCGGCGGATAGCCCGGCGAGCATGGATGCTCCCAAGGCCGAGCCGAGTAGGACGGCGCGGGCAGGACGCCGCTTCAGTGAAGTCGTGGTGGCAGAATTCAGCGCGCCGATCATCCCGTTCCCCTGTTTTTGATGGTGTCGATGCTGGCAATCGGAAGGTTCTCATGCAACCGGTTGCGGGTCAAGCCGCCGGCTGCCGGGCCGGCTGAGCGGTTAGCCCGCTGCGGTCAGTCGGTTCTCCCGGAAAGGAGGGCAATGGCCGCCGCCGCGAGGGCCTCGGCCGATCCGGACGCGAAGGTGGCCGGTTGTCCGTAGTAGCGATGCGCTTCGTCGACCTCATATCCGCCAAACCTGTATTCCTGCGCCGGCGGAATGTAGCCGGGATTGTCTTCGGCGAATCCGATGACGAAAGCTGGGCGGCTTGGCGCAGCCTGGCGGATTTGCAGCGCGGTCTCGGCGAAGATCTCTCCAGGCAGAGCCACGATCGGCATTCCCCCCCAATTCAGCAAAGAGACGCGCGCCTCGACCGGCGCCGGAGCGCGGCCTGCGATTTCCGTCGCCCAGGCAATCCAGTGCGCGAGCAAAGCGGCGCGCGCGGGATCCGCCGTCTCCCGTTCGCGACGCCAGCGCTCTGCCAGGACCTCCGGAGGCTCCTCTTCGCGCCGATCGAAACCGAGATGGAGGATTTGGTTCGCTACCGAGATATGCTCTCCCAATGGAGTCTCATTGGCCTGCCGTGCGGCATCGGCAATCCTCTCGCCGTAAGATTGCGCCGACGCGAAGCTGCGATAGGGGCTGGACGCGAGGCTGATCGAGGCGTGCGCCGAATGACCGGTATTGGCGTCTGCCGCGCAACCGGTGAGAAACAGCGCCATAGCGCCGGGATTGGCGGCTTCAAGGCGCTCGCGCACATAGTGCGGATAATCCGCCGTCCAAAGCCGGTTGTCGGCGCCCAGCACCACCGGGTGGCAGGCATAGGCCGTGATCACTGCCATCGGATCGCTGGCGGCATCATGGATGCGCAGAACCGGCAGGGCAGAATCGACCGGACCATCCGCATGCCGGCGGTTTCGCGCCACTCCAGGATCCGCGCCCCAGCCGCCGGTCAGGCGTGCCGGCCGCGCGGTGGCCACTGCCTTGTCGATCGCATGCACACATGCCGTTTCCAGCCGCTCGAGATAGGCTCTGTCGGCCTGCTGGCTCAGCCGGCCCGTCATGGAGACGGGGCCGCCATGCGTGTGCAGCGCCGCGACGACCACATTGTCGGCTGGTAATGCGCACCGCTCGCGGATGCGCCGCGCCATGTCGCCATGAAGGCCGATCACGTCCGCGACCAGAAGGGCGGTGTTCTCCACGACGACGGCGCGCACTGTCAAACGATCATGCGCACCGAGCGCAGGCTCACTGCGGGCCGCGAATCCGGAGAGAGCGAGCCCTGCCGGAGGCGTGATGTCCACCAGAGCCGTGCCGGCGCGGATCATCGGGAGAACACCTTTTCGCCTCGCAGCCAGACGGCCGACAGGTCGAGCCGGCACTGTCCCTCATGCCAAGCGAACTGTATCAGATCGGCCGGGGCGCCGACGGCGAGACAGCCCCGGCCGCCGACGATGCGGCCAGGGTTCTCCGTTGCAAGCCTGAGGCCTTCGCCGAGCGTCAGTCCAGCCATCTGGATGGCAATTGCGACATTGGCGCAAAGCGGCAGCCCGGCGCCGGCAAGATAGGGTGTGCCGGCAATCCCGACACGTCCATCGGCTGTGACCTCGACATGGCCGCCGACAGGCTGTTCGTAAAGGCCCGGCGGCATGCCGGCGAGTGCAACCGCGTCCGAAACCAGGATCGTCCTCTCCCGCCCCTTGGCCCGGATCATCGCCTTGAACGTGTCGGCCGGAAGATGATGGCCGTCGGCGATGAAGGTCGCGGTCAGCCGGTCATCCGCGAGTTGGCTCCACAAGACGTTGGGATGCCGGGGCAGAGTGGCTGCGGCCCCGTTACCCAGATGTGTGGACAGACTCGCTCCGGCCGCGGCCGCTTCGTGAATCTCGTCGGGCGTGGCGGCCGTGTGGCCAAGCGCGACGCGAATGCCCCGCTGCGCAAGCGCCGATATGTAATCGATCGCCCCGGGTTGCTCGGGCGCCAGCGTGACAAGGCCGACGCAGTCGGAGCTAGCGGCCTGCCAGCGCTCGAACTCGTCGAGGGACGGTGCCCTCACATCGGCGGCCGGATGAGCGCCCCGCGGTCCGTCCAGCGGTGAAATGGAGGGCCCCTCCACGTGAACGAAGGGGACCATGTCGGCCACGAACGGGAAGCGACGGCGAGCCTCAGCGATGGCCGACAGCGCGCGGACGATGTCGGCCTCGGGCGCGGTAATCAGCGTCGGCAGGAAGGTCGTGACACCAACCGACAGCATATGTTCCGCCAGCATCTTCACCCGCTCGGGCGTGAGGCGGCGGTCATTCAGATCGACGCCGGCAAAGCCGTTCACCTGCAGGTCGACGAGGCCGGAAGCGATGAACTCATGGCCGGTCCCATCCATCGCCTGGATCGCTGCGATGACACCATTCTCCACCACAACGGCGATGCCCTGACCCGTCGCGGGATCGCGGCCGAGAATGGTGCCCGGCGAGTTCACAGGGCTTTGACCCGGTTGTGGAAATTCGCCACGAAGCGGGCATTGGCTTCGTCGCCGCCCGGCGCATTGCCGCTGCGCCATACGGGCGGCTCGATACCGCGCTCGTTGAGCGCCGCCACAGTGCGGATGACCAGGCAGTTGAGTGCGAAAGCGTTGGCGAAGGTCGAGATCGCCGCGATGTCCTGGCTCATGCCGGGAACGCGCACGACGGCGTCGCCGATCGGAACCTTGGTGTCGATTGCGATATCGACCAGGTCGTGCAGATTCTGGCGCGTGGGATGCCGGGCCGGATGATCGGGCGAGGTATTGCTGGCGTGCTCGCGCGAGCTGACACCGATCAGGAAAACTCCCCGAGATTTTGCTTCGAGGGCGGCATCAATCAGCGCGGCATTGATGCCATAGGCGTTGACGAGAATGAGAAGATCGCCCGGACCGAGCCGCTGGTTGGCGATCACCACCTTGCCGTAGCCAGGAGTGCGCTCTATCGCCATGGAGCGCAGCGCCCCGTTGGAGAGCAGCGTTCCTTCGTCAAGAATGGCGCTGACATGCATCAGGCCTCCTGCGCGGAAGAACACCTCCTGCGCGGCGAGATTGGAATGGCCGCCCGGACCGAAGATATGAATCAGTCGATCGGCAGCAATCTGATCCGCGAGGCGACGGGCGGCATCCTCCGTGGCGGCGCGTTCCTCCGTCAGGATGCGCTGCATCAGGCCCGTTGCGGATGCGAGATAGCCGGCGCAGAGCGCATCGGCATCAATGGGCTCACCGGTCGGCATCAGGGTCGGACTCCGCATCGAGATAAAGGGTGCAGTGGGCCTGCTGGCGCAGGATGCTGGCCGGGCAGGCGGTCGCCACCGGCCCGTAGAGGGCTCGACGGACGGCATCCCGCTTGGCAGAGCCTGGGACGACGCAGAACAGGCGATCGGCGCGCAGGAGGCGTGGGATCGTCAGCGTCAATGCGTGCTCGGGAACATCGTCGTAGCGCGCGAAGCATTGGTCATCGACCTGTTGCTGGCGGCAGGCCTCGTCGAGGGTGACGATCTTGACATCGAGCGGATCATGGAAATCTGCCACCGGAGGGTCATTGAAGGCAATATGGCCGTTCACGCCGATTCCGAGGCAGACGATATCGATGGAAGCCTCGGCAAGTTTCTCGCTATAGGCCGCCGCCGCCGCCGCGGGATCCGGTTCGGGCACGATGTGATGCACGGCTCCAAAGGGCAGATGCGCGAACAGGGCATCGTCGAGCCAACGCGCAAATCGCTGCGGAGCTTCGCCGGGAAGCCCGATATATTCGTCCATGTGAAAGGCGGTCACACGCTTCCAATCGATTCCCTTCTGATCCCGAAGGCCGCGGAGGGTTTCCGCCTGGCTGGGGGCGGCGGCAAAAATCATCCGCACCTGTGGCTGGCGGCTCAGCCGTTCACGGAGCTCCGTTGCGATCGCGGCGGCGCTGGCCGCGCCCATCTCAGCCCGCGTGCGGTAACTCTCGACACGCAGCCGGTCGACCCTGCGGTCGCTCGCTGGGGCAGGGGGCTGAGCATGAGTATCCGTCACGGTAACCTCTTGAATGTCGCCCAGCCAGCCGAAAGCATGGGCTCTTGTGCTCCGACTCCGGCGATGGCATGAACTAAAGCCTGCAACCGGTTGCATGTCAACGGCTCGGCGCGCTGACGCTGTCCTGAGAAACGCGCGAGCATTGTGCTCAACGAAGACGAACGGTACTGCTGGCGATTGGTAATAGAGGAACAACGGTGAGCGGGCGGAAAGAGAAACTGACCATCAAGCAGGTGGCGGAGGCAGCGGGCGTGGCCCGCTCCAGCGTCTCTCGTGCCTTCAGCCGCCCGGAGATGCTGAGCCCCGAGACGGTCAGGCGCGTCTTGGAGGCGGCCGAGAAGCTCGGCTATGTCCCGAACCAGACGGCACGCGCCCTGAGTACGGGGCGCCATGGGAATGTCGCGCTCATCGTCCCTGATATCGCCAATCCATTCTTCCCGCCCTTGATCCGGGCTGCGCAGATGGAAGCCGACCGGTCCGATTTCTGCGTGTTTCTGGGCAATTCGGATGAGGACCCAAAGCAGGAGGACAAACTCGTGGGCCGCTTCTCAGGCCAGGTCGAGGGGCTGATCCTTGCCTCGTCCCGCCTGTCGGACGAACGCATCCGAGCCCATGCCGCCCAAAGGCCCCTGGTTCTGATCAATCGCGACGTCGAGGGCATCCCCCGCGTTTTGATCGACAGCGGCTCAGGAGTGCGGGAGGCGGTCGCACATCTGGCGGGACTTGGACATCGGCACATCGTCTATGTCGCCGGACCGGCGACATCGTGGTCCAACAAGCAACGTCGCCTCGCGGTGCGCAAGGCTGCCGAGCGCTTGGGTTTGAAAGTAGACGTCGTGGCCGCCGCCGTGGCGAGCTACGATGCAGGGCGGGAGGTCGTGGCCGCGATCCTGGCGACGGGGGCCACGGCTGCGATTGCGTTCGACGATCTGATGGCGCAGGGAATTCTCGGCGGATTGTCGGATCGCAAGATCAGGGTCCCTGACCAATTCAGTATCGTTGGATGTGACGACGTGCTGGGCGCTGCTACATATCCGTCCCTGACCACCGTCTCGAACCGGTCCGTGGAGGCCGGCAAGGCCGCGCTGTCGCTGCTTCTCGAATTGCTGCAAAGCCAGCCCGTGCGTGACATACGCTATGTGTTGGACACTCACTTGGTCGTCCGCAACACAACCATTCTGACAGCAAGCGTGTAGCCGTTGCCGTTCTGGCGCATCGTTCTCGCGGACCCGGAGGCCGCGTCAGCGAAAACCGGATCCACTTTTCACTGGCGTGGCCCCTCTGGGTCCGCACGATGCGCTAGAGCATCGGATCCAAAAGTGGACCCGCTTTTGGGGTCAATTCCGATGCTCAACTCTTGAGCTGGCGCATCGTTGGGCGCGGCCCTTCGGGTCCGCACGATGCGCTAGGCATGAGGACGAAAGTAAATGTGCGGCGTCCCTGGACACCACACATCCGGGTGCAGAACGGTCAAGCGGGATTGTATTTAAACAGGCTCTGAAGACATTCTGCCTGCTCACCCCCGCCCAGAGGGCCCCGGAAGGGGTCAGGCCGAGGCCGCTCCCTGCGGAGCGAAGCTTTGTGCGGCCATCACGTCGAGAAATCTTGCCGTTGGCTTACCTTGGAGCATGGGCGCCATCTGCTCCCAGAGAGCCCAAACTTGGGGCATGGCGTCACGCGCCGCCTGCTCATTGTCGAAGAGGGCAACAACGAAGACTTCGCCCTCCTCGTCCAAGAGCCCAAGCCACTCCCGGAGGCCGGGTTGCGCATAGATCGCGGCCTCGTTCTCCTGACGCCAGCGGAGCATGTCACCTATCTTGTCGGGCTTGACGCGAAACGTCGTCAGTCGTGCGTACATGGGGACCTCCTCAGGGAGGTTGATGTGACTGGCATCAGGCCAGCGCTGCACTGAACGCGACGCGACGAGTCTAAGCCCTTCTGGCCCGCGTGGACAATGGAAAGCGGCTCATGCCGAGCGCTGGCAATGGCCTTGCGACCATCAGCCTAGCCCCAGAGCCCAGGAGTCCGATTTCCAGTCCGATGCTCTACGGGCACCACAGAGTTGAGGTTCGTCCATATCGTGAAAGCTGTCCCGATGGCACATTGGCCCAAGCTTTCCGATGCATCTCAACGGCACAGTTTGTTTGTTGGAGCGGCCGGCAGGACAGATCGTGACGGCGGGCTCTCGCCGTCAAGGTCAGGACGGGCATAGGTGCCAGGCAGAAGTTTCTCGAAGCGGGAGCGGATCTTGCGGTAGCACTCGCAGGCTCCCTGTTCGAGACCGGGGCGGTCGATCACCGTGATGCCGCCGCGGTACTGCTCGATCAGGCCCGAGGTCTGGAGATTGCGCAGGACCGTGCTGACGGTGGAGCGCTGCACGCCGAGCATTTCGGCCAGGAACTCATGGGTGAGGGGCAGAACATCCTCGTCCCGGCGGTCGTGCGTGCTCAGGATCCAGCGACAGCACCGGGCCTCGACGGAATGCACCGCATTGCACGCGACCGTGTGATACGCCTGCGCCAGAAGAGCCTCGTTGTAGGCAAGCAGCAGCCGTCGAAGATTAGGGCATGTCCGGATGGCCGCGTGCATGTGGTCAAGAGGAACCCGGGAGGCGGTGCCGGGGATCTGCACGACGTAGCGTCCGAAGGCTTCCCGGCTGACAACGGCGCTCAGCAGGCCGAACAGCCCTTCACGCCCGAACATGGCCACTTCGGCCAGCCGCCCATCTTCCATCACATCGACAAGGGAGATGATGGCATCGTGCGGGAAGTAGGTGTGGCGGATCGGATCGCCCACCTCGTACAGCACGGTGCCGCGCGGCAGGATCATGCTCTCAAGAGATTGTTCCAGAAAGGCGAAGTCCTCGATGTCCAGCGCGGCGAGGAACCGGTTGCTCCGGCGATCTGGTAGAGATCCCGGGGCCAAAGAAGTGTTATGGTGTCCTTCTGACGGCATGATCCGCTTACCACAGGAGCAATCCCTATCCGGCATGCATAACGCGCTGACAGCAGGATCGTTTGGACGGGCGGGGACTACTAAGGGCTAGATCGTCATCGGAGAGCGGAAGTGTTCCCGGCATTGACCCGAAAGACCGGCATCTGCTGATGTACTCCCTTCAGCTGGGCCATCGTCGACTTTGGGACGAAAGGTGCCAGGATGTCCTGGACCCCCGGCGCAGTCAGAACCTCGTTCGTCAGACAGATTTCCTTTGCTTCCGACAGGCTTTGAACCCGGGCGGCGATGTTGACTGTCTGACCGAAGTAGTCCAGCCGCTCGTTCAGCGTAACCGCGATGGCTGCTCCCCTGTGAATGCCGATCTTGAGAATGACCTCCCGACTGGGCAGCCGGCGATTGAACGCTTCCATGTCCTGCAGCATGGCGAGGGCTGCCCGGACCGCGTCCGCCGGCTCGACGAAAGCTGCCATGACCGCGTCGCCGATGGTCTTGATGATCGCGCCACCGTGCCGGACCGTGACCTCCCGCAGCCGCTCGAAGTGCTGCTGGACCAGCGACAGGGCGTTGAGATCGCCGATCCGATCATAGAGGTCGGTCGAGCCCTTCAGGTCGGTGAATAGCAGCGTGATGTCCCGCACGCTGATGCCTTCGACCGCCCGGATCGCTTCCGAGCGGAACAGGTCGCGAAAGGTCTGGGTCGCCAGCAGGCGGCTGCCGGACAGGTGAGGGACGAAGTCGAGCCGCGGGATCTCCAGGATGGGCAGGGCCTCGGCAGGGATGGCGGAGACACCGAGAAAACCTTGCTGGCCAGTCGCATTCTCGATCTCGAACACAATCCGGCCCGGCGCCACAATTCCCTCGGCCGGTTCGCACCGGTTGCCCAGATAACGGATGCGGACTGTCTGGGGTGACGCGGTCGGCTCACCGTCAACCCGGAAGTCGAAACCGGCATCGCTGTCAGGTGCCCAGGCATGCAGCAGCCCCTTTTGAGCGTTGACCTCGAGCCGAGTGGTTCCCGGCGGCAGGTAGCTGATCGCGGAGGTCCAGGCCTTCAGCACCTGAACGAAGGGTGTCCCATCGGGCAGCAATCCCTCGTCCGTCAGCTTGTACGCGAAGGCGAAATCCCCGGCCGGGAGATTCTCGGGCCGGTGGAATGCGATCGGCCGGATCTGCGGCGAGACCGTGAAGGTGACGGCGATGCAGTCATCGAGCGCAGCCTCCAGATCGGCCCGGCACATGGCGCAGTGGAACTGATTGCGCACGCCCTTGAGGCTGCCAAAGCTCTCGACCACGCAGGAACAGGCCGAGCAGAGCAGCAGCCAATCCATTTCGAACAAGCCCAGGAAGGCTCCGTGAAGGAACAGATCGATGGCTTCGGCCTCGGCGATGTTCTTCTCGGCGGCGAACCGGATCGGATTGATGCGGAACAGGGCGACGTCATCGGCCGAGCGGATATGGCTCTCCAGCTTGGAGATCACGCGTGGGCTCCAGGCGCGTGCCGCTTCCAAGGCGGCGAGGCGCTCGTCCAGGATCTGTTCGTAGACCACCGCTTCCATCGGAGCCCTGACCTGGCCTGAAATGGCAGCGGCAGTCTCTGCCGCTGCGAGAGGGGCCGAGAATTCCCGTGATAATATCAGGTGGCGATGACTGAAGCGAGTGCGGGCTCAGGCTGGAGGCCTTGTCCGGCGCTGATAAATACCGGCTGCGGAGGCAGGGCTCTCGCGTCGCCGGAGCGTGGAACGGCGATAATTGTCGAGACTAATGCCGTGGCCTGTCGGAAGTGGGCCGCAGCAGGCGCCGGTAGAGGTCCATGACCCGGCCGTAGCACTCGCAGGCGGTTTCCTCGAGACCCTCCCAGTCCGTCACCGTGATGCTCCCGCGGTTCTGCCGGATCAGCCCCGCTGTCTGGAGAGTTCTGATCACCACACTCACCGTCGAACGCTGAACCCCCAGCATCTCGACCAGGAACTCGTGGGTGAGCGGCAGCGTGTCCTGCTGCAGCTGCTGACGCAGCATGAGGAGCCAGCGGCAGCAGCGCGCCTCCACAGGGTGCACGGCATTGCAGGTGAGAAGTTGGAACGTGTGCGCGAGCAGGACCTCGGTATAGCCCATCATCAAACGCTGCAGCTTGGGGCGGGCGCTCCTTGCCTCGTTCAGGCGCTCGATGGAGATCCGCGAGGCGGTCCCGACGATCTGCACCACATAACGGCCGAAGGCTTCCCGCGTGACGATCCCGCTCAGAAGCCCCATTGCGCTCCCGCGCCCGAACACCGCCACCTCGGCGGTGCCGCCGTCTTCCAGGATATTGACGAGTGAGATCACAGCCTCATGGGGGAAGTAGACATCGCGAACGATCTCGCCGGCCTCGTAGAGCACCTGCTCGCGCCTGAGTTCGACGAGTTCCAGGTGAGGCTTGAGGAGCACGAAGTCCTCCGGCGCCACGGCCGCGAGAAGCTGGTTCGTGCAGTCAACCGCTTTACCGGCCCTCATCATCGCGACGCCGCCAGTTTACCCAGATAGTGGGGATCGGTGCCAATCGGGTCAGCGTAGCGCCTCTGAGACCTCCGGGCAATTGAATGGAGCATCGCTCGGAGCGGACCTCTTCGCTGACGTCCCGGCCCTTGTTCTCACGCCTTTCCGTAGACGCGCCGCTTGGTGGCGTACGGCAGCACGAACATGTACAGGCCGGTGAACAGCAGCAGGAAGAGCGGGAGCAATGGCGAATAGACCACTAAGGCAGGAGGCTCCCCCAGCCCCATGGCGACGAAGTTGGCGATGACGGTCACTGTAAAGATGATCGACAGCCAGCGGTGACCCTGCCGAATCCATTTGTTCCAGTTCATTGTGATGTCCTCTGAAGATCAGTCGAAGCGGACCGGGTGATCCACTCCACGGTGGCCTCAATCGATCCGCGCCAAAACCTGCTCCAGGTTCGCGAAGAATCCCTGCCATCCTGCCTTGGCGCCGCCGTAGGCCTGCTTCTGATCCGGCCGGAAGCCGACCTGCTCCATCCGCAAGAGAGTGCCCGTGCTCGTCGGGATAAGAGTAAAGGTCACCACACTTTTCAGATCGTAGGCCGCATCGTCGTGCGTGAAATTCCAGGTATAGGACAGCGTGTTGTTCGGCTCGATGGCGAGAACCTCGCAATCCAATATGCCGCCCCAGTCCCCGCGAAGATTGAACCGGTGGCCCACGATAGGCGCGAAGTCATTCTTCATCAGCCACTCCGCAATCAGATGTGGCTGCGTGAGCGCGCGCCAGATCTTTTCCGGTCGATGAGGGATCTCCCGCTCGACGACGACGGAGCGCGTTTCGGTCAGCATTTCGTTCATTGGTCCATCCTTTTGAGCAAATCTTCGAGGTCATCGAACCGGCTTTGCCAGAAGCCGGCCATTTGGCTTGTCCAGTCGATTAGCGGAGCCAGGGCTCTGGGTTGTGCGCTGTAGTGCGTCTGGCGACCTTCGTGGCGGTCGCGCACCAGCCCGGCCTGTTTCAGGATCCCGAGATGCTTTGAGACGGCCGGCTGCGAGATCCCGGCCTGGGCGGTCAGAGCCCCAACCGTCTGCTCTCCGTTGCGGCACAGCCGTTCGAAAATGGCCCGCCGGGTCGGATCGGCGAGGGTTCTGAAGAGTGCGTCGTGGATATCCGTCATTGGGATCAATAACTCGCTGGTTATTGATTTGACCAATAACCGATGGGTTATGAATGAGTCAATCGAGAATGGGCAGCAACATCATGATCTCGTCACAGGGAGCGACGGCCATGTGGGGTCCGCTGTCGCTGGCGGCCTTGTGCCGGGATCCCGATCAATTGAGGCTTAGCGCATCGTGCGGACCCAGTGGGCCGCGTCAGTGAAAAGTGGAACCGGTTTTCCGCACAACACGATGCGCCGATCAAGAGAAAGAGCATCAGACCCAAAAGTGGATTTGCACTTTTTGGAATCGCCCGATGCCCTGTCTTTGCTGAGCACATCGTTGGGGGCGGACCTTCGGGTCCGCACGATGTGCTAGCGGGCGAGGTTGAAGTTTGTCGTGAAGTCGTCCCAGGTGGTGCCCACTGTGACCTTGATGGTGAGACTGGGCGCTACGTTAACGCCTTGATTTCCGACGTATCCGTAAAGGATGTGGTTTGTCGAATCGTAATAGAGAGTGCCGGGGGCCATCAATCCAGTGGGGGGATCCGTGCGCGCCATGAGCGTGAACGCCTGGTCGCCCGGCCGATCGGTGATCGGATCGATAGCGGACAAATCGAGCAAGTCCACGCTTTGATTATCGACGCCGCCGACCAAGCTGAAGTCGAAGTCGCTGAGGGTGTCGACAGACGAACCGAGATCTAAGGTCGTGTAGGTGAAAATATCTCGGCCGAGCCCGCCTACGAAAGTGTCGTTGCCCGCGCCGCCGTAGAAGAGGTCTTGGCCTTCGCCGCCGATGAGGATGTCATTGCCGCCGTTGCCAAGAAGTCTGTCGCTGCCGCCGCCGCCGTCGAGAGTGTCGCCGTCAAGGCCGCCGTTGAGGACATCGTGGCCTTCGCCGCCGTTGAGGGTGTTGTTGCCGCTGTCGTTGCCGACCCCTTCGCTGCCGCTGCCGAGCCAGTCGTCGCCATCGCCCCCGTTGAGGCTGTCGTTGCCGTTGCCGCCATAGAGGACGTCGTTGCCGATGCCGCCATTGAGAGTGTCGTTGCCGGAATCGCCGTTGACGCTGTCGTTGCCATCGCCGCCGTCAGCGTTGTCGTTGTCATCGCCGCCATGGAGGATGTCGTTGCCGATTCCGCCGACGAGGGTGTCATCGCCGCTGCCGCCGACGAGGCTGTCGTTGCCGAGGCCACCGATGAGGATGTTGTTGCCCGCGTTGCCGGTGATCGTGTTGTCGAGGGCGTTGCCGGTGCCGGAAATCGCCGCGCCGAGAAGCACGAGATTCTCGATGCCAGTGCCGAGTGTGTAGTTGAGCGAGGCGCGAACCGTGTCGGTCCCGTCTCCGGTTTCGGCAATCGTGTCGCCCGCGTCGTCGACCTCGTACGTGTCGTCGCCTGCGCCGCCATCGAGGCTATCGGCCCCCACTCCGCCGATGAGAGTGTCGTTGCCGTCGCCACCAATGAGGCTGTCGTTGCCTTCACCGCCGTCGAGGCTGTCGTGGCCATCGCCACCGATGACGGAGTCGTTGCCATCGCTGCCGGTGAGGGTATCGTCGCCCTTGCCGCCGACGAGGCTGTCATTGTCGCTGCCACCGATGAGGTTGTCGTTGCCCTCGCCACCATCGAGGGTATCGTTGCCTTCGCCGCCCGTCAGGGAATTTGCGAGCGCGTTGCCGATGATCAGGTTGTCGATGGCATTGCCGGTGCCGGCGATGGCGGCGCCTATCAGGACGAGTCGCTCCACGTTGTCGCCGATGACGTAATCGACCGAAGCTTCGACGCTGTCATAGCCGTCGCCGATGGCTTCCAGGATCTCGTCGCTCGCATCGCCGACGATATAGAAGTCGTTGCCTTCGCCGCCCTGGAGCACATCCGCTCCGGCGCCGCCGTCGAGGGTGTCGTCGCCCGCCTCGCCCTTGAGTGTGTTCGCCTGGGTGTTGCCGGTAATGGCGTTGGCGAGTCCGTTGCCGGTGCCCGAGACGGCAGAGCCGATCAGCACCAGCCGCTCCAGATGCGCGCCGAGCGTGTAGTCGCCGGAGGTGGCCCGTACTGTGTCCGAGCCGCCGCCCGCGGCCTCCACGATGACATCCGCAGCGGCGTCGACGAGATAGAGATCGTCGCCCGCGCCGCCTTCGAGCGTATCGGCGCCTGCGCCGCCGTCGAGAATGTTGTTTCCGGCTGTGCCGGTGATCGTGTTGGCGAGAGCGTTGCCGGTGCCGGAGAGCGCGGCGCCCGTCAGCATGAGCCGCTCGATATCCGCGCCAAGGGCGTAGTCGACGCTACTCCACACCGTATCTGTGCCGGAGCCTGCTCCTTCGCTCACCGCGTCACCGGCATGATCGACGAGGTACACGTCGTCGCCTTGACCGCCGGCCATGATGTCCGCGCCGGCCTCGCCATCCAGCCGGTCGCTGCCATCGCCGCCCTGGAGCAGATCCGCTCCGGTACCGCCCAACAGCGTGTCGTCGCCAAGGCCGCCATCGAGGCTGTCGTTGCCGGCGTCGCCATTGAGCGTGTTTGCGAAGCCATTGCCCGTGACCGTGTTGGCAAGATCGTTGCCGGTGCCGAACAGGGCGTTGCCGGTGAGAAGCAGGTTCTCCACATGCGCGCCGAGCGTACAGCTTACTGAAGCCTGGACGGTGTCGAGGCCCTGGTTCGCCTTCTCGGTAACCCGGTCGCCCGCATGGTCGACGATATAGGTGTCGTTGCCCTTAGCCCCAGCGAGTTTGTCGGCCCCGCGCTTGCCGTCGAGGATATTGTGGCCGTCATTGCCGGTGATGGTGTTGTTCAGGCTGTTGCCGGCGCCCTTCAGAGCGGCGCGGCCGGTCAGGGTCAGGTTCTCGACCTGCGATCCTAGAATCCAGTGGACCGAGGCCTTGACCAGATCGGTGCCGCCCTTGGCGCGCTCAATTACCTGATCGCGGCTATTGTCGACGATGTAGGTGTCGTTGCCGGTGCCGCCGGTCATCCGGTCGCGGCCCTTGCGACCGTCGAGCGTGTCGTTGCCGCCGAGCCCTGAGAGCACATCGTTGCCCGAGGTGCCGATCAGCCTATCGGCCTTCGGCGTGCCGGGGATGGTACGGGCGCTTGGAGCGGCGGCCAAGGCTGCTGCCGCATCGAGGAAGCGGCCGTCGTCCACAATCTTCGGGTCGAGAAACGACGCCGTCTTTCGGTCTAGATGTTTAGTCCCGGCATTTGGTGGAGCGGGTCGAGCCTGAAGCGTTGCGGCTCGCTTGTAAAGATCTTGCAGATGTACTCGTAGGGGGTGAGGCCGCGCAGGGTCTTGAGCCGGCGGGCG
>NZ_JBVVAK010000138.1:0-19745 GCF_055792825.1 Microvirga sp. GN3 | reverse complement strand
GCGTGCGGAGTGCAGGGAAACGAGTTCAAACTGCTGTCCGCTCAGCGCGTGTCGGGGATCGATGACCGTCACATGAGACACGACCCAGTCAAGGATCGGGGTGTTCTGCGGTGTTCGGGGATCCCACTCTCGGCGACGCGATCCTGGATCGCGTCATTCACAATGCGCATCGGATTGAACTCAAGGGCGACAGCCTGCGCCGCCGGAGCGGCGAAAGACCGGCAGAATGATCCGTTGCGCCATCGATCGCCCTGACGGACCACAGGCCCCGCCCACGCGCGCCGCTGCGTTGCTCGTGGGGGCACGTTGCGCCGCGCGTGGGGCCCGCCCATGGACCACCAGGACGATCGCCAACCCTTGGCGCCGGGCTTGACCCGGGGCTGGGTTCCAACCCATCCTACAACCGCCAGCGGTGTCCGCCGCTTCGCTCCGCTCAGCAGACCGAAATGGGTCTGAGCTGACGATGATCACGATCACTGGAACACGTGATCACGATCGGGTGGAACAAGCGATCACCATCCCTGGAATACGCACTTCCGGGATGCGCTGAAAGAGCGGCTCAAGGCCTTGCCGTATGTTCGCGCCCTCTATGTCATTGGTCCGGATGGATTCATCACGCACGACACCGATTATCCCTCCACACCAAGAGTCACCCTGGCGGACCGGCCCTACTTCAAGGCACATCAGGAAGATCCTAGCCTCGGCCTGCAGATCGGGCCGCCGCTTCGCAGTCGGTCAGTCAATGTCTGGTTCGTCAGCTTCAGCCGCAGGATCAACCGGCCTGACGGCAGCTTCGGCGGAATCGTCGTGGCCGCCGTCGAGCCCAGGTACTTTGAGGAGTTCTACCGCAGCCTCTCTGTTGGCGAGAACGGATTTATCGCGCTTCTGCTGCGCGACGGCACCCTTCTGGCCCGCAGCCCGGCCTCCGAGGAGGCCATCGGCCGGTCCTACGCAGCGGCGGAGCCATTCTACACTTACCTATCACGCAGTTCGCAGGGCGTCTTCTGGGGCGCCAGCCCGGTCGACCGTACGATCCGGGTGACCGCATATCATGCCCTCGGCACCACACCGGCTGTGGTTCTGGTTGGCCTGGCGCAGCAAACCGTGTTTCAGCCTTGGCGCGAGCATGCGGTCGTGGAGGCCATCTCGACGGCCGTCCTCCTCGGCCTGGTCGGCGCCCTGATTGTCCTCGTTCAGAGAAGCCGCCGGCGCGAACAGGCCGAGCAGGAGCGGCTTAGCCGCGCGCAGCGACTGGAGGGACTCGGGCGCATCGCCGGCGGCATCGCACACGATCTCGGCAACACGATCCGGATCATGCAATCGACATTTCTGCTCCTGAGGCCCTCTCTGGCCGACCGCCCGGACACCTTGTCCCTGGTTGACGAGGCCGACCAGGCCCTCAAGGGTGCGAGGGCCATGATCGAGCGCCTGCTCGCCTTCGCGCGGCGGCAGGACCTTCGGCCGGAGGTGACCGTGATCGACGAGCGGATCGCGGGCTTTGCCCCGATCTTGCGACAGGCGGCGGGTCCTCGGATCGCGCTCGACCTCAAGTTGGCCGGCATGGGCAGCGCAGCCCTGCTCGATCCGGTCCAGCTCGAAGCAACGCTGCTCAACCTAGTGCTGAACGCCCGCGATGCCATGCCGGACGGGGGCATCATCACCGTGGCGACCGAGATCACCGCCCCACCTCCCGGGCTGGTGGCGTTCCACCGCATGTCCGGCAGGGATGAGCGGTGGGTTCGGATTTCGGTGACGGATATGGGCATCGGGATGCCCCCGGCGGTGCTGGAGCGGGCCTTCGACCCCTTCTTCACCACCAAGGGACATGGAAACGGGCTCGGCCTCAGCCAGGTGCTGGGCTTCGTCCAGCAAAGTGCCGGTGACGTGCAGCTGGAGAGCGAAGAGGGCCGCGGCACGACAGTGCGCCTGATGTTCCCCGCTGTCACTGGAGAGGACCAGACTGACGGTCGCCGGGTCCGAAGTGCCATCGGTTCAGGAGAGTAGCCTTTCCAGGGGGCACGGCACTCAGGAAAATCCTGAGTCCTTGTTCGGGTCCAGACCCGATGGGTCTGATACGGCGCCGCAGGTAAGAATTGTCGGGTCCTATGAGCGTGCCATGACCATCAAACTTCTTGTAGCCGACGACCATCCCATCGTGCGTCGGGGCTTGCAGGCTCTGCTGGAGGCGCAAGCCGGCTGGCAGGTCTGCGCCGAGGCCGACGACGGGCAATCGGCGGTCGACCTAGCCGGCCAACATCGGCCGGACGTGGCGATCCTCGACTACGCCCTGCCGGGGCTGAACGGCCTCGAAGCCACCCGCCACATGCGCCTCGCCAGCCCGGGCACCGAAGTGCTGATCTACACGATGCATAACAATGACGATGTGATCCGCGACGTGCTGCGAGCCGGGGCACGCGGCTATCTGCTCAAGACGGAGGACGACACTGAGGTTGTCAGGGCGGTGCGGGCTCTATTGCGCAAGCAGCCCTACTTCTCGCCCCAAGTGGCCGAGACCTTGCTCGATACCTTTCTGAGCGGCGGCAAGGTAGTGGCCTCGCAAACCTTGAGTTCCCATGAACGGGAGGTTATCCAGCTCGTGGCGGAGGGGCAGAGCAACCGCGACATCGCCGAGCGCTGGAAGGTGAGCATCAAGACCGTCGAGAGCCACCGGACCTCGGCGATGAAGAAACTGAACCTGCGCTCGGGGGTGGAGCTTGCCCTCTATGCCGTGCGCAACAAGCTGATCGAGCCCTGACTCCCTGTCTCAGAGAGTAGGGCAATCCTGACCCGCTCCTCCGGTCCTCACCTGATTTCAATCCAAGTGGCAATGCGGTTTGCTGACTGGCGCCGACGCCTTGGGGCTGGTCCGGACCGACATGTCTTCCGGCCGGCTGGAGGCTAGACCTTCAGAGGCCTTCGTTCAGAGTGCCAGGCGACGGAGCCCCGGCCAGAGCGGCGTCCGACGTGATAGCTGAGGAATAGAATATGCTGGCGTGGATTGGCAGGCGCCTGATCGGCCTCTGGCGAGCCGCAGGCACCCGGATCGACAAAGCGATCATCGCATCGGCCGTCAGAAATTCGGATGAAAGAACCAGGGGGGCAGACCTCCGCTATCGACAGTCCGGAGACCGCAATGCTTGGGATGCTCGGAAAAACAGGAATTCCCATCAGCCTCATCGGGGCCGCGATGAGCCCTGACGAGATCGAACAGCGCATCATCCGCGCCTATGTCCAGCTTGCCTGCACGCCTGAGACGGATGGCTCGCGCACTGTGACCGTGGTCCGGTTCGGCGCGCTCGAGGCACGGCTGACCGAGATCCCGGAGGAGCTAAGGCTGCCGGGTCTGCCATGGCTCTGGCTGGAGCTTTACTCCCATTCACGGCAAGCGGTCGTCGACAGTTGCGGCTGCACCGAACTCGACGAGCCCGAACTCACTCTGGCAGTCGAACTGATCATCAACGCGAGGCAGTGGGTTCAAGATCTACACTAGGAGAATGCGTCCCATCAGCCTTCATCGGTCTCGTAACCGAACCCTTGGACAGCGGCTTGGGAAGGAGTGATGTGCGGCTTTCCGCTGGGCAGCACAAGCAGGCGGCTAGCACAAGCTCATGAGGAGAGGCCCACTATGCCGAGGCTGCCAAAACGGATTGAACCGTAGGCTCTTCTGGCCTGGACCAGGGGAATTCTGACGGTCGTTCCGGGTCCTCACCTGATTCCAATCCTGGTCGGTTTGGCCCAGAGCTTCCCACCCGCAAAGCCGCCGCACGCGGCTCATGGAAGAGGTGACATGCCGCATTTTTATTTCGACGTCCGGGCAGGGACAGAGATCCTCTCAGATCCGGACGGCTTTGAACTCGACAGCCTGGAGGGTGCCGAGCAGGAGGCGACGCAGACCGCTCTTGCGCTTGGACGGGATTGGTTGCCACGCACCCGCGAGGTGTGTGTCGAGGTCCGGGACGAATGGCGTCATCTGCGATTGATCTTGAGCGTTGCGCTGAGGGTGGAGAGGCTGGACTGAATGGGCTGCGGGTGAGGCTATCCTAGGTTTCCGCACACGCGAGGGTCACCGCCCTTCCAATGTTCGCGCCTAGCGAAGTCGCCGTTTGAGCCGATTCAGGACGATACCCTCTCCCGTCCTTCAAGCAATCAAAAGGGTCAGAATGTCTGCGTGTGGCACGTTCCAGAGGTACGTCGAATGTCTGTAAAGGCGCGATGAGCGGACCTTCATTTCATCTGCTCTACGTTACTCTTTGACCCGCTGCGGACGTTCGCTTGAAAAGACCACCGCCTGGATTGCGGGATGCCTTGAGCCAACGTCGACGTGGGCGCAGAATGGATGCTCCCCGATCCTCCTCGACCTGGTGAGGTGATCGATGACATTCCGGGCTCCTTGCACGCTGCTCGCAGCGGCACTGTCCATCACCCCACTGACTGTGCACGCCCAACCGTCCACGATCCCTCGGATCGGCTGGCTCTCCCTTGCAGGACCAGACGATGCCGACACATCCCCGTTCTTCGAGGCCTTCCGTGCGGAGTTGCGCGAGCTGGGCTATGTCGAGGGCCGCAACCTCACTATCGAGGCGCGATGGGCGCGCGGCGACCCGAACCGCGGCGCCGATCTTGCCCGGGATCTTGTGCAACTCGGGGTGGCTGCGATTGTCACCCAGGGAGCAGCGATCCGCGCTGTGCAGCCCGTGGCGGGTTCAATCCCGGTCATCTTCGCGCTCAGTGCCGATCCCGAGAAGGCGGGGCTGGTCGATCGCCTCGCGCGGCCGGGGCGCAATTTCACGGGTGCGACATTCATGTCGTACGAGGTGAACGCGCTGCGGCTTGGGTTGCTCAAGGAGGCCTTTCCGGCCGTCTCCCGCATTGCGTTGCTGAGCAATCCCGAACACCCGGGCGAGCACCTCGAGCTCGCCGAGTCCCGAAAAGCGGCGGCGTCGCTCGGTCTCACAATCCGGTACGTGCCGGTCCGGTCGGAGGAGGAGTTTGACAATGCCTTTGCGGTGATCGCGAAGGAGGGTGCGGATGCGATCGTCGCCCTGCCGGATGCGCTGATGATGCAGCATCGGGTGCGATTGATCCAGTTTGCGATGCAACAGCGCATTCCGGTCGTCTCCGGCTGGCCAGCCTTTGCCAGATCTGGCGGCGTCATGACTTACGGCCCGAATCTGCGGCAGTCCTTCCGCATGGTCGCGCGTGCGGTCGACAAGGTTCTCAAGGGCGCTCGCCCAGCCGAGGTGCCTGTCGAGCGGCCGACCACGTTCGAGCTGGTCATCAATCTCAAGGCAGCCAAGGCGCTTGGCCTGACGGTGCCGGATTCTCTGATCGCTCGCGCCGACGAGGTGATCGAATGAGGCGGCGAGAGCTTCTCGTTCTTCTCGGCAGCGGCATCGCGTTTTCGCGCGCTGCCCCGGCCCAAGAACTAAGTCGCGTCCGGCGGATCGGCTTGTTGATGGCCAGCGCGGAGAGCGATCCAGACGGGCAGGCCCGTGTGCAAGCGTTCCGAGAGGCTCTCCAGGACTGGGGTTGGGTGGAGGGGCGTAATCTCCAACTCTATCGACGTTGGGCAGCAGGGAGCGCGGACCATTTCCAGACCTATGCGGCTGAGTTGGTTGCGCTGGCACCAGACCTGATGCTTGGGGATGCGACGCCATCCGTCGCTGCCCTCGTCCGGGAGACAAAGACCATTCCGATCGTGTTTTGCAGGGTTGGCGACCCGGTCGGGTCGGGTTTTGTGGAGAATTTGGCCCGACCCGGTGGGAACGTGACCGGCTTCACCGCCTTCGAGACCGCCATGGGCCCGAAATGGTTGGAACTCCTGAAGGAAGCCGCGCCGGGTCTGGCCCATATCGCTCTCCTCTTCAATCCAAAGACAGCCCCACACGTTGAGTCGTTGTTCCTGCGCTCGATCCAGGCTGCTGCGTCGTCTCTCGGAATAGCCGCTGTGCCCGTCCGTGTGAACAGCAGCGCTGAGATCGAAGATGCGATCCGCGCACTCGGCCAGGTGAGCCGCGGTGGGCTGGCCGCCATGCCGGACACGTTCTTGGTGGACCACCGGAGAGTAATCATCCAAATGGCCGCCCAGCACCGTGTGCCCGCGATCTACACGAACCGGATTTTCGCCGCCGAGGGCGGTCTCATGTCCTATGGATTTGATGTGCTGGACATGTATCGCCGCGCCGCGTCTTATGCCGACCGGCTTCTGCGTGGGGTCCGTCCGAGTGAACTCCCCGTCCAGACACCCACGAATTTCCAGCTCACGATCAATCTCAAGACCGCGAATGCTCTCGGGCTCTCAGTCCCGCCGACACTTCTTGCCCGTGCCGACGAGGTGATCGAATGAGGCCCCCGCAACTCGCTACGTATCGAGCCTAGGCAGCGTGGGGCCGCTCATCAATGGATATGCCGAAGACGGGCAGCTCTTCGTCGTAGCCTTTGAGCGGACGCAACCCTAGCGAGATCACGGCGCGCTTGCCCCTCACGGCCTCGGCGACGGCCGCATCCATCAGAATCTCCCGGTCAGACGCCGACGCGCATAGCCGCGCGGCGAGGTTCACGACGCTGCCGATGGCCGTGTAATCGAAGCGACTCTCGTAGCCGATCCGCCCGACCGTGGCCGGTCCCATGGCAAGCCCCACCCCGAACCCGATGCCGTGACCGCGTGCCCGCCAGCCGATGATCAGTTCCTGCACGCTCCGCTGCATCTCCGCCGCCAGATCCACCGCCCGGCCCGCGGGCTCCTCGACCGAAACGGGAGCGTTAACGAGGACCATCAGACCGTCGCCTGAGAAGCTCGTCAGTGTTGCGGCATACTTGGTAATGATCCGACCGAGCGCCTCGTAGTACTCGGCGAGCACGCTCATGACCTCTTCGGGCGCGGCTTTGGCCGAGAAGGCCGTGAAGCCCCGCAGGTCACAGAAGACCGCAACGACCTCGGCACGATGGCCCTCAAGAACACTGTCGTCTCCAACTTGGTCAACCAGTTCGGCGACCTGCGGTGCCAGGAAGCGCTTGAGTTTGGAAATGCGCTCCTGCCGCTCCTGCGAGATGGACAGGTCCGCGGCCATAACATTGAAGCTGTCGGCCAGCCGTTGAAGTTCATCCCCTGTCCTGATCTCAATCCGGTGGTCGAACTGCCCGGCGCCGATGCGCTCCGTGCCGTCCTCGAGCAGGCGGATCGGCTCGGTCATGCGGCGCGCCAGAACGAAGGCGAGCAGACCCGCAAGGGCAGCGCCCACTAGGAGAAGGCCTCCGGTCCGCCACAGGGCCGCATAGATGGGCCCGAAGGCTTCCGAGAGCGGCTGCTCGACCACAACGGTCCAGTCCGGCCCGGGGACCGGGGCGGCGGCGACCGCGATCGGTTTGCCTTCGGCGTCGCGGCTCGTGGCAAAACCCGTGCTGGCAGGTCCAACCGCTTGTCGGGCCGCTTGGAAGGGGGCCAGCGTGGCCTCGTCCGCTCCGCGCAGGACGAGGCTGATATCCGGGTGGGCGACAAGGCGGCCCGGACCATCCAGCACGAAGGCGTGCCCCGTCTCCCCAACCTTGATGGCGGAGATTACGTCCCAGATCAGCTTGAGATTGACCTCGGCGACTACGATGCCGACGGACGGTCGGTTGCCGGAGATCGCGACCGTCAGGTAGGGCTCGGACCCGCGGTAATACGTGACCTCGCCAAACCAGATCCGGGCCGAGCGGGCACCGAGGACTGCCGGATCGGTCGATAGGTCCGTCCGGCTCTCGGTCCGGTTCAGGCCAATCCGCGACACGTACAGCCGCTCCTGTCCGGAGCCATCGACCAGGGTCAGGCTGACGATGGCTGGCACCTGACGCAGCAGGCGCAGGGCATCGATCCGCCGCCGCTCGTCTGGCTCCTCAGTCCACGGAAGCTGAACTAGCCAGCCAAGCTGATTGGTGATGCTGTCAATGAAGCCCTGGATCCTAGCCGCCGCGGACCTCGCCTCCACGCCAAGCAACTCATCAAGTCTGGCGCGTTGGTCGCGATAGCCGAACCAAGCCTCGCTGACGCCATTAGCGACGAGGGGAGCGACCACGGCCAGGAACAGCACGACAAAGTACTTCTGGAAGAGGCCACGAAACCAGAAACGCTGACCGATCATGGCCCTCAGCCTCCGCCGCTCCCGCTGGGTAAGGACTGCGGGCTCTTCGGGCCCCGCTCCTTGAGGAATGCCTCTGCGGCGGAGAGAGCTATCCGGGCAACCGTCATTGTCATTCGATGACCTCGTCTGCGCGAGCGAGAAGCGTGGTCGGAATGCCGAGCTTGATGTCTCTCGCGGTCTTCAGGTTGATGACCAATTCGAAATTCTCCGGCCGCTCGATCGGCAGATCCGAGGGCTTGGCGCCTTGGAGGATCCGGGACGTAAGATAGCCAACCCGTTGCACGCTCTCGGCGAGGTCGGGCCCGTAGGAGAGCAGTCCGCCTGCCTGCGCGAACTCGGTCCAGCCAGATAGCGTCGGGATCCTGTGCCGAAGCGCGAATTCGACAACCTGCTTTCGGCTCTCCAGCATGATGCTGTCGGGAAGGAATACCAGGGCATCAGGTGGGGCCGCCTCGAGCGAAGCGAGAATCTGGCCGACCTCCGCCACGCTTCGGGTCGGAACCCACTCGAGCTGCATGCCCAAGATGCGGGCTGTCCGCTCGGAGGTCAGGACTTCCAGTTCGTATCCGGGATGCATCGGATCGCCCAGGAGCACCACCCGTCTGACGTTGGAGGCAGCCTCACGCAGGAGCTCCAGACGCTTGGCATTCAGTTCGGCGGCCATGAAGGCGACGCCGGTGAGATTGCGCCCGGGCCGGGCGAGGGTGCTGGTCAGGCCGGCGATGATCGGATCACCGCTGAAGCCGTACACCACCGGGATAGTGGTGATGTCGCGAACCCCGTAAATGGCGCCGCCCTGGGTAGCAATGACGGCGGGTTTCATTGCGACGATCTCGGCGACGACCTTGGCGAGGCGCTCCCCCCGGTCGCCGTCGGCCGAGCGGGCAGCGATACGGACATTGCGCCCGTCAATGTAGCCCTGCGCGGCCAAGCCAGAGCGGAAGGCTTGCAGATACCGGTCAACCTGGTGGAGCGAGTAAATGGACAGCCAAGCGATCAGCGGGGGTTCCTGCCCGGCCGCGGGTGCAATGGCGGCTGTCGCAACAAAGGCGAGGACCGCGCGGCGGGTCAGGGCAGGGGGCGGAGCGATCATTGGAGCCCTCATCGGATTGCTGCCGCATCCGTTCGATTATGAGGCCGCGCAGCGCTCCCTGCCAGTGGTTTATCCCTGTCGCTTGGCACCGTTCCAGGGAGGACCTTTGATGGATTTCGGTTGTAGCACTTCAAACGCTGTTGCCAGTCAGGATTTGAAGGTCAAACGTCGCCTCTTGGTACTCCTGAGATGTAAGCCCGAGGGCGGCAATCCTCATCTAACCGGACATTCCGAAAAGTCCGCGGGCTCCAGTACCTGATCGATGCTGTTGAAAAACTCTCAGGCTCTGCTTCACCAAACTATTACTAGCGTCAACATGCCAAACCGAGCCCAGCATCCTGTATGCTGATTACGCGAAAAGCGGCAGTTGCAGACTTTTTCAACAGCATCGACCTGATGCGGTCATTCCTGTCCGCTTGGTGAAGGCGACTGGCAAGTCGATATACCGGCTCTACTTTGGTTAGAGTCCTGGCCCCCAACCATTGAGGGACGGACCGTTCTCCACGCTGCGGGTCCTTCGATGACATGCGCCGGTTGTGGCTTCGAACTAGCACCTGGCTTCGCCTTCTGCCCGCGGTGCAGTCGCCGACAGCCGACATCCTGCCTGACGTGCGGCTTTCTGTGCGAGCCTGACTTTGCATTCTGTCCCCGTTGCGGGGCTGCCCAGAAAGCAAGTTCCGCCCAAGTAGCTCCTGGCCGAACTGGCGGAGCGGCGGCCAAAGCCGGGTGGACGGAAGCTGCTCCGGTCACGACGCCGGATGCGCCACACCGGGATGTGGACCGCCGGCAGGTGACCGTTCTCTTCGCGGATCTCTCCGGATTTACCTCGCTCGCCGAGCGCCTCGATCCTGAGGAGGTCCGGGCATTTCAGACCACCCTCTTCGAGGCGCTTGGCCAGGCGATCAGCCGCTATGATGGCTTCGTTGCGAAGTTTCTCGGCGATGCGGCCCTCGCCTTTTTCGGCGCTCCGGTGGCGCATGAGGATGATTCCGCGCGGGCTCTCCATGCCGCGCTCGATATGCGGGCCCGCAGCGCGAAGCTGAGTGAGCAATGGGAGGCGCGCATTGGCCAGCCGGTGATCCTGCACATCGCCGTTCATAGCGGGCCAGTCGTGGCCGGCAGCCTCGGCGGTATCGCGGGCGGGGCCTACGACGTCACCGGCGATACCGTCAACACGGCTTCGCGTCTTCTTGGGGAGGCAACGCCGGGGACGATCCTGGTCTCGGAAGCTACCCATGCCCTCACGCGGCATCACTTCGCCTTTGAGCCAGCCGGTGAACTGATCTTGCGCGGCAAGACCGGACCAATGAACGTCTACTGCCTAGTTGGTGTGCTCGCCCAACCCCAATCAGCGCGAGGGCTTGCCGCTCACGGGCTCGCATCTCCAATGGTCGGGCGTACCAAAGAGCTGGAGCAACTCCTCGCGGCGTTCGAGCGGGCACAACTGGGGCAGGCTCAGGTCGTCAGCCTCATCGGCGACGCCGGCACGGGCAAGTCACGGCTGATTGCTGAATTCCTGAGGCGGCTTGAGGATGACGGCCGCTTGGCTGACACAGCGGTCCGCTGGGCCGACTGCTCGTCTCTGGGCGAGCCTCCCTACGGCGTTTTCGCGGCGCTCTTCCGCGAAGGTTACCGGATGGAACTAGGTGAATCGCTCGATATCGCTCGGCAGAAGCTGGCCGCCGGCCTTAGCTCTCTTGGGGCCCCGCCCGAGGTAACCGAGGCAATCGTGCCGGTGCTGAGCTACCTGCTCGCGGTCGAGGATGTGCGCCCGCGCGAGCTAGATCCCGAGCAACTCAAGCGTCAAGTCGCGCTGGCGGCGCGCTCACTGGTCGAGCGGCGCCTTGAGCAGAAGCCGGTCCTGATCGTAGTGGAGGATCTCCATTGGGCTGACACGGCATCGGTGGACCTGCTTCGGGACATCGTTGGCCACCTGACAGAGCGCCCTCTGATGATCCTGGTCTCGCATCGCCCTGACGCGCCGCAGCCCCTTGCTGCGCCAGTCCCCCAGACCGTCATAAGGCTCGCTCCGCTCCCCTCCGAAGACATTCATGCGCTCGTGGCGCAGCTTTTCGGCGGGATCGACGATGTCGCTCTCGCTCGGGTCCAGCATTTTATCGCAATGCGCGCCGGGGGAAATCCACTGTTCGTCGAGGAAATCGTCCGAAATCTCGTGACCACAGGCGTGCTCATCCGCAAAGGCGATCGATGGACGTGTACACGAGCCTGCGACGCGGTGAATATTCCGCCGACGCTGCACGGGCTCCTTCTCTCCCGGGTCGACCGGCTTCCCGCCGATGCCCGGCGGCTGCTCCAGGAGGCTGCCGTCCTGGGAATGATATTCGACGAAGCGCTGCTCTATGCCATTGCGACTGACCAAACGAGTGCCGGAACCGCCCTCGAGCGGCTCGTCGCAGCCGACATGACCCAGGAACTCGGGCCCGGCCAAGCGGGCAGGCGATATCGGTTCACGCATGCGCTTGTGCACGACGTCGTCTACGAGAACCTGCTCCTGTCCCGTCGGAGTGAGTTGCATGAGCGTGCGGGCCGGGCGCTTGAGCGCGCCGTCGGTCCTCACCCGTCGCAGCTGAGCGATCTTGAGGCGCTCGGCCATCACTGGAGCCTCGCACCGGACAAACGCAAGGGAGCCCGCTACCTAATGGCTGCGGGCGACCGGGCGCGGGCGGTCTACGCTAACGATGATGCCATGCGCCATTACCAGCGCGCTCTACAAACCCTTGCGGGCGAGACCTGCAACGGCGAAGTCGCCGCGGTGCAGGAGCGGCTTGCGGATCTGTTGGCGCTCGCCGGGCAGCGGGCTGAGGCCCTCGCGCACTATGAGGTCGCGGGGCAGTCTCTCGAGACCGCTGCAGATCGCGCGGGCACCGCCCGCCTGCATCGGAAGATTGGGGGGCTGCACTGGGAAGCCGGAAACTGGGAGCGTGCCAGGGCTTGCTTCACGTCGGGTCTCGAGAAGCTGGGCGAGGACGGTAGCCCCATTGAGCGCGCGCAGCTCTTCCAGGAACTCGGCCGGCTTGCGTTTCGGGCTGGCGACAATACCAGCGCCATTGCGTGGGCCGAGCGTGCGCTCACTGAGATGGCGAGAGCGGAAGAGCCCTCAGCCGACGCTGAGCGCACCCGTGAGGCGGCAGCCACGCGGGCCCAAGCCTACAACACGCTGGGCGCGGCGCTGGCACGTAAGGGCTGCCTAAGCGAGGCGGTCAGTAAGATCGAGCAGAGCATAGATATCGCCGAGACACACGACCTGCTGCAGGCCGCCTGCCGTGGGTACGCCAACCTTGGCGTCCTCTACAGCTCACTCAACCCGCGCCGAAGCATCGAAACCTGCCATCGCGGGCTCGAGACTGCGAAGAAAATTGGTGATCTTGGCTTCCAGGCGCGTCTCTACGCGAACCTTGCGGTCGCCTATTGCGCATTGACGGATCGCTGCGAGCTGGAAGGGATCGAGGCGGCGCAACGGGCGATCAACCTCGATCGCAGGCTGGAGCTTCTCGACCATCTGGCGGTGCCGCTGATCGTGTTGGGCCAGATTTATCAATGCCATGGAGATCACACTGCAGCCTTCGCCACCTATGAGGAGGCGTTAGGGCTGGCCGAGCGGGTGGGAGATCCCCAGCTCCTCTTCCCCTGCTACGATGGCCTCGCTACCCTTAATCTCGACGCCGGGAACCCGGTGGCGGCCGAGGCTTATCTGGCGAAGGCGCAGGAGGTGTGTGAGCGGGCTGGCCTCGAGCCCGACGCGCTTCTGATCCTGCCGTTTCTCGCTTAGCCATGTGCAGTGTGGCAGACGAAGGAGACTCGATATGACCATCTCAGAATTGCGTCCGCCCCTTTCCCCAGGCGAGCCGGCCCCCGACTTCGCGCTTCCCGCGGTAGATGGATCCGGTACGGTGTCGCTGGCGGATTATCGCGGACGAAGTCCATTGTTCCTCGCCTTGTTTGTCGGGCTGTGGTGTCCGTTCTGCCGGCGGGCCATCGCCCAGGTCGCAACGACCGAACCAACACTCAAGGCTGCGGGCGTTGAAACACTCGGGATCGTGGCTACATCGCCCGAGAACGCGCGGCTCTATTTCAAGTTTCGGCCAGCCCGTCTTCGCTTGGCCGCCGACCCCGAGCTCACAACCCACCGGGCGTTCGGCGTCCCGAAGCCGGCTGCGACCCCTGAGCTCATGAAGGCCCTTGAGACCACGCAGATCAATCCCGATGGCATTCTGCCGGAGCCTTTGCCGATCACGGAGGCTGCTGCCGCTGTGGCAAAGCTCTACAGCTACGAGGGGACGAAGACCGACCACGCCGACATGGAGCGACAGTGGCCGCAGCTTAAAGGACAGTTCCTGATCGACCAGGATGGTATCGTGCGCTGGGTCAACATCGAATGCGCTACTGAGGGATTGGCCGGGGTGGGGAAGTTCCCCTCCAGCCAGGAAATCCTCACGGCGGCACGGAACGTGCTGAGCACAGCACCAAAGTGAACCGCTGAGGCGAACGCTCCTGTTGCGGAACGTCGGAATCTGGCACATCTCAGAAGAAACGCTTTCGTCAGCTCATGAGGCGGTAAGCGGACCCTCATCTCATTTGCTGTTCGTTACTCTTTGACCCATTCCTGACCTTCACCAAATGACTGGAGCCGGGAGCCCCCACGCGTATCCGCTTCTTCTCAGATCGTGTCGTGGGAATGGCTGCCGGAGAAATCTCGTGGCTTGCTAGCGGACCGGGATGCCGTACTGAAGGCCTCCCTTGGTCCACAGCGCGTTCTGACCGCGCTTGATCTTGAGCGGAGAACCCTCGCCGACGTTGCGCTCGAAGCTCTCGCCGTAATTGCCCACGTGCCTGATGATGCGCACGGCCCAGTCGTTACTCAGGCCGATCGCTTCGCCGAACTTGCCCTCGGTGCCGAGCAGGCGCTTGATCTCCGGATTGTCGGAGGTCTTCATCTGCTCGACGTTGGCCTGCGTCACGTCGAGCTCCTCGGCATCGAGCATGGCATTGAAGGTCCAGCGCACGATATCAGCCCACTGGTTGTCGCCCTGGCGCACTGCCGGGCCAAGCGGCTCCTTGGAGATGACCTCGGGCAGAATGACGTGATCGTCCGGGTTCGAGAGGGTCAGCCGCGCGGCATAGAGGCCGGAGACGTCGGTCGTCATCGCATCGCAGCGGCCCGCCTCGTAGGCTTTCTTTGCCTCCGTCGCGTTCACGAAGCTCATCGGCTGATACGTCATGTTGTTGGCGCGGAAGTAGTCGGCGAGGTTGAGCTCGGTCGTGGTGCCCTGGTCGGTGCAGACCGATTTGCCGTTCAGCTCCTTGGCCGAGGTGAGACTAAGGGATTTGCGGACCATGAAGCCCTGGCCGTCGAAGTAGTTGATCGCCGGGAACTCGAGGCCGAGCTGAGTGTCGCGCGACATGGTCGTGGTCGAGTTGCGGGCCAGGACATCAACCTGCCCGGACTGGAGCGCGCTGAAGCGGTCCTGCGCCGAAAGGGGGACGAACAGCACTTTGGTCGGGTCGTCAAAGATTGCTGCTGCAATGGCGCGGCAGAGGTCAACGTCGAGACCGGACCAGTTGCCCTGCGCATCCGGCGCGCCGAAGCCGGGGGCACCCCGGTTCGAGCCGCAGGTCAGGATGCCTTTCTGCTTCACGCTGTTCAGTGTCGCCTGGGCCGAGGCGGCCGTCGCGAGCAGGCTTGCTGTCAGGCCGACGGCAAGTGATGTGAGAGCGTTGATCATGACGCTGTCTCCCAATGTCGGTTTCACCTGTGACCATGGAAGTGAATTTATCAGCGCGCCGTGCTAGGCCGCCTTGGTCTTCTCTCCGGCTACACGCAGGGTTCCGCTCCCGACGGCAACCGCCGCCGTGTCCGAGAACTGCGTGAACCCGGCCACCTTGCCATTCTCAATCCGGAAGGCATGCAGGAAGCGGATGTCGATGGTCTGTCCTGTCGCGGTCGCGGTTGCCCGTTCGTGGCCGAAGCAGAACACATGGTCGCCTGCGTCATGGAAGCTCTCCGGCGCGAACTCCTCGAAGGTGTAGCCGCGGTCGAGCTCCTCGAAAAAGCGCTGGACGGCATCCTTACCGCTGCGGGTTCCGGCCAGGGGTACCCAGTCCGGGTTGCCGACGCAGTCCCAGGCGATCGCGTCCGAGCAGTGCTCCAGGATGGTGTCAATCCGGCCGTCGCGGAAGGTCTCGTAAAGCATCTGGATCAGTTCGACGTTGGTCCGCATGGCATCCTCCTGCGCCGTGCGACCCGAAGACCCGATGGGATCCCGGGTCAGGACAGCGATTATACACCCACGAGCGGGACCAACAGATGGATTTGCTTGCAGGCAAAAGGGCGATCCTGTCGGGCGTGGCTCGCATGATCCGTCGCCGAAATCTCTATTCGAGGCCGGCGATGGCCAAACCGCGCTCGTAGTGCTCCAGGTCAGCCGCATGCTGGAACCGGGCCGGCAACCGGAGCCACGCGATGGGACCGCCCACCGCCCGCAGCTCCTCGTCGCCCAGACGCTGTTGCAGCGTGGCGCGCATCCGCCGGGCATGCATGGCTGCTTCGTCCACCCGTCCTGCGTAAGCCGCTGCTGCGGCCAGCCAGCCGCGGTTGGTCGTGATCCGGTCCGGCGTCTGCCTCAGCCAGAACAGCGCCTCCTCGTACCGATGGCCGACGAAGCAAGCCTTGCCGATTTGTTCGGCGGATACGGGCGGAAAGTACGGATTGAGCCGAATGGCTTGCTCCGCCTGGTTGATGCCGCGCTCGGGCTCGCCGGCATAGGCGTATTCCAGGCCTGTATAGCCAAGGGTCTCGACATCACCTGGGCTGAGGGTGACGGCGCGATCCAGATGAAAGCGGGCGCCGGAGAAGTCGCGCCGCATCTGGAGCAGCATGCCGAGCAGCCAATACCCTTGCGGATCCAGCGGATCGAGCGCAATCGCCTGTTGCGCATGGCTGATCGCCCGTTCCCGTCGGCGGTCCTCCTCTTCCGGCGTGATCCCGCCGGTCGAGATGTAGCACACGGCGAGCCCGCAATGGGCGGCCGCCGAGGTCGGATCCTGCTCGAGAGCGCGGCTGAAGTGTTCGAGGGCCTTGGCATGTGACGCATGAGCGATCGAGCGCTGGTGCTCGCGGCCGCGCAGACAATGCTCATACGCGCTCAAGGACTGGATCTCCCGGTGGCGTATGCGCTCCAATTCCGCCTGCTCGACCTGCACCGGGATGGTGGCCACGATGGCCATGGCCGCCTCCTCTTGGAACGAGGGCAGCTCCTCCCAATCACCCTGGTAGTGCTCGCCCCAGACTTGGCGCTGCGAGGCGCTGTCAACCAGGCGGACGGTCACGCTCAAGCGATTGCCGGTGCGCCGGACATTGCCCTCGACCGTGTAGCGGGCGCCAAGCTGGCGCAGCCGGGCTTCGGGATCGGGATCCCGACCGAGTGCGAAGGATGTGTGCCGGGCCAGGACACCGAGCCGCCGGAAGCGCGCCAGGTCCGCGATGACGTCCTCGGTCAGGGCCGCAGGCAGGCTGACCAGCGCTTCGTCCTCGGAGAGGTCCCGGAAGGGCAGGACCGCCACAAGCGGCCTGCCCTCCGAGGGTACGTCGCTGCGGCCCAGAACCCAGGCGGCATTGAACGGCTCTTGCGTGGGCCTGCCACGAACCTGAGTAACAGCTCGAGCGAGTTGCTCGACCTCGGCACCCGGCCGGATCTGGAGGTCGCGCTCGAAGCGGGCGCGGAACTCGGCATAGTGACCGGCCGCGAGCGCACGCTCGCCCTGCGTCAGATGCAGCCGCATCAGCGCCGCATGCATGCGCTCGCAGTAGGGATCGATCCCGAGATAGCGCTGGGCGCAGGCCTTGGCTTCCGTCACCTCGCCGCGCCACAGCCTGAGCGAGAACAGATTCCAGAAGGCCGAGCGCGCCACATCGCGCAGGCGCTCCCGCTCGGGCAGGAGCCAGTCCTCGTACTCGGGGCTGAGATCGCCCACATCCGACAGAAGGTCGCCGCGGTACAGATCGCAGGCTGCGGCGAGTGCCTCGAGTGTACCTTCCGCCGCGAGAGCCTCGAAGCGCACGGCATCAACGGCGACACGATCCGGGTCGAGCCAGACCGAGCGGCTGTCGCTGCGGAGCGGTCCCGCGCTTCCGCCAAGGATCTTCCGGAGCTGGTGCAGGACGAAGCGCAGATTGCCCTGCGCGTGCGGCGGGTCGGAGTCCGGCCACAGCAACGCCTGGAGAATGTCGCGCCGATGCTTCGTGCCGGGGTGGAAGGCCAAGCGCGCGAGGAACTGGGGCCCCTTCTCGCCCGCGAGCTCGATGGGTCTGCGGTCGGGATGCCGCAGTCGAAGCCCGCCGAGCAGTGCGATCTCGAGTTCCGCCATGGATGCCTCGGACGCTGTCGCAGCAGGACCAGTCTAGCACTGCTTCAGGATCCACGAAATGCCGGGAGGACCCGCCTCACGCTCGGCTAACGCTCCATCTGCCTAACTCCCGCATGCACAGCATGCGGAAGGATTGAACCATGAGGAAAGTTCGCCCACTCCAGAGCCAAGACAGCCATCACGACACGGCCAAGGCTCCATGGGATGTATCGCGTCTGGTTCATGTGCTTGCCCTAGTCGCCTACAGCCTCGCGTTGCTGTTGGCCGCCATTGGTCCTGCGCCGGCCCACGCGGCAGGATCCGGCGGATGCCTTGAGGGCGACTGGATCACCGAGGCAAGAGCCTTCGTGGCGGAGGAGACGGGCATCCCAGTCCCGGAGGCTTGCGTGCGCCTGGCTAGGAAGGGACGTCTGGAGGGGCTCGTGTTCCCGGCAGCCTTTGACGAGACCCATGGCGAGACCGTGGCTGCCGTCTATGTCCCGGCGACCCGAGAGATCCTCCTAGCTGACGATCTCGATCCCGGCACCCCGCTCGCGCGCAGCTATCTCGTTCACGAATTGGTGCATGCGCAGCAGTTCATGAGCCGCGCGCATGAACACGTCCAATGCCCGGGAGCGCTGGAGGCGGATGCCTATGGCACCCAAGCCCTTTACCTCGGCACCCGGGGCCTACGGGAGCAGGCCTTCCTTCTTCAGATCCTGGGAATGTTCCAGAGTGCTTGCGGCTACTCGTACTAACTGACCAGCTCGCGCTTGAACCGCGATGCCGAAGGTCAGGAAATGGCACATTTGCGAAGTCGACCGAGTGCCTGCTGGGGAAGGGGACAACGGACATTCGTAAGGCGTTGGCAATTTCCTCGGGTGAGACGAAGCAGAAGTAGACCGAACATCCGTATTCGAACGGTACGCTGATCTCTTGTTCGTTCCGTACAAAGTCGTAGTTTGCCCGCCCTTGAAGACGTACTCGAACTGCGCCCCCCGCTCCATGGCCGGGACTGACGTTCCTTCACTCTCCCTTGCCCTGAGAGGATCTCAAGGTTCGGGAGACTATCGCTCAGGAGCCTTCCGGGCGGCCTTCTCCATCCCTTGTGGGTTCTTCTTGACCCCCTCCTGGAGCACCTTCGTGGCGGCATTCTCTTCCTGCTCCAGAGGAGCGGAGATCGGCGCGGTGTCGCCGCGGGCTTCGAGACCCTGGTCCCGCGGTTTCTGACTTCCCGCCTTCGCAGCGGATTTCAGGGAGCGCAAAGCCTCGGGCTGTTGACCATCCTGCTTGCGGTCGGGCATCGGGCAAACTCCTCCAGGGCGGCGTCATCGCCGCCTCCCAAGGCAATTCCCGTTATGCTAAGGCGTTCCATCCGGAACACCTGCCGGATGGCGAGGTCGCCCACGTCCAGCATGCCGGGTCCAAGTCGAGCCCGTCGGTTCGCACCGCTGCATGAGAAGTATCTCGACCGTCCGCCCAGCAGGAGGAACTAGACTGCCCGGAGCGGCAGGGAAACGACAGAAGTTGACCCTGGCTGTGTCAAATGGGGGGATCCGATGAAACGCTTTGTCGAAGGCGTGGATCGCGGCCAGACCACCTTGTTTCCGGAAAGCCTGGACGACTGGATTGGTGAGGACAACCCGCGTTCGGCACGATCAAGATGCCTATGGGTGCCACGCACTTCCTGATGAAGCGGCTGCCGAAGGTTACCTGCGAGTTGGCGCTGCACGTGCTGGCCTACAATCTCGCCCGGATGCTGAACATCCTGGGCATCCCACCGCTGATGGCCGCCCTCAGGGCGTAGGCGCCGGGCTACGCTCGCGTCATCACGCTCATGAGGCGCCGGCCCCTTACGTCAGAGGCGACTGGAGCTTTACTCCGCCGATGATCAACAATGAGCAACCCGGATCGCGCTCGCCCATGATGTTGAAGGGCTTGGAACGTGGAAAGACGCAATTCGTCTTCTGCCAAAGCGTTTTTACACGACCAGGACCCGATGCAGACATTCACCGCTAGATGGACTGCACTTGATTGACTAGAGAGAGATGTTTAGTCCCGGCATTTGGTGGAGCGGGTCGAGCCTGAAGCGTTGCGGCTCGCTTGTAAAGATCTTGCAGATGTACTCGTAGGGGGTGAGGCCGCGCAGGGTCTTGAGCCGGCGGGCG
>NZ_JBVVAK010000137.1:0-20173 GCF_055792825.1 Microvirga sp. GN3 | reverse complement strand
ACAAGGACATCCTCGATCATTGCTGTGACGCGTGGAACAGGCTCACCGAGCAGCCCTGGACGATTATGTCCATCGGCTTGCGCGACTGGGCACACGGGTTCTGATCACCAGGACGTGGTATTAGCTATCATTGCTCGATGAAAATCCTCTGCCCCCGGCATTGATCACCACCTGTCACGGTGCCTGGTGGCATCCCCCGTGCAATGATTGCTCCGTTTACCCAGGAGGCGAGCGCGGATGCGGCTTGAGGGTGATCGAAAAGCGCATGTCGCAATCCTTTTTTCGGCACAGGATTTGGCAGAGGGTTTTGGCGACAACCTCACAATACCTGTCCGGGGTGGAGTTGGTATCGATGCCAATCGGAAGGCAGCGGAACATCAATTCCCTTCCGAACACCACGTTGCAGGAGAGCATGAGGTTTCGCGGGGCAGGCAGTGAGAGGGCTGCCTCCGGGAGGCTGCAAGCAAACCAAATCGTCCGCGGTGCAATGGCAGCTAAGGCTACGGGCGATGTTGTTGCCCCACGTTTCCTTATGCTCTCCATGCATCCGGAGGACCTCCGATCCTGATCAGCGGCACATGAGTGACATCGCCGGCTCGTGCGGCTTTGCTTACCCCTCGGATTTGCGACTCAAGCCAGATCCCAATATTAGCTGTAGGACTGTGCCCCCGCTTCAGGGCAGGCGCAATTTGCGCTAAGCTCGTGATCCCCATCAGTCATGGAGCAGCGCATGGCGGAACCAAACATGGGACCGGGAGAGGGGCCGCTCCTCGGAACAGACGACGATCAAGCAATCCGACAACAGGTCAGAGCCCTGGCGGGCCAGGTTCTGCAGCAAGGCCGCGTCGATCCAGAAGCCCTCCGGGAAGTTGTTCGCACCGTGACCGGTCGGAGGGGGAGCCCTATGCCTGCTGACACCGCCGAGGCCCGCGCGATGTTCGCCGATGCCGTGCGGGACCTCGACCAAGCGCTTCTGGACGCCGCGAACGCGGCGCACGACGCTCTCCAACAACTCTCGTCACGCGGCAAGGATTTCACCACCAATGACCTAAAGGAGGCACTCGTCGGCCTGAGGAGCCTGGAAGAGGCCTATGTAGCGGCAGCGCAGCACATTGCCGAGGCCATGAACGGCAACCTGCGTCGAGAGATGACGGAGCTGGCAGACCACGCGCAAGAGGTCGGTGCGGAGGCGAGGGTTCGGCTCGCTGGCATGATGAGCGAGTTTGCCAGCCGAATGGGTGAAAGCGCGACCTCCGGACTGGAGACGATGCGGGGGACGAGCATTCGCATGGCGCTCCTTGGCAGTGGCGTGCTGGCTGGCGTCGCCGATGCCCTGCGCGACCTCTCCGAAGCCAAGAAGGCAAAATAGGCGAACCTGTGTTCAACGGCGTCCGCGACCTGCCCCGTTTGCGCGAGATCAGCTCGGTCCTCATTCGGCACGGGCTGGGCGACCTCGTTCGTCGCACCGGCACCGCCACACTCCTCGAACGCGCCGGGCAGCTTCTGCACTGGAGCGAAGCCGATAATGTCGCGCAGCTTGAACCGCAGCGGCGTGTGCGGCTCGCATTCGAGGAGCTTGGGCCAACCTTCGTCAAGCTCGGCCAGATGCTGTCGACCCGAGAAGACCTTTTGCCAGTGGCTTGGACGACTGAGCTCGCCCACCTGCATAACCGCGTGCCGCCGGTGCCCTTTGACGAGCTCCTACCCCAGATCGAGCAGGCACTCGGCTGTTCGCCGTTTGAAGTGTTTGGCAATCTTGAGCGCGAACCGTTTGCTGCCGCCTCGATCGCTCAGGTGCATCGGGCCCAACTTGCCAATGGCACACCCGTGATCTTGAAAATTCGCCGTCCTGGCATCGCGGCGAAGATCGAGGCCGACCTTAGAATCCTCGGCTACCTCGCCCGTTTTGCCGAGCGCGAGCTCCCCGAGGCGCGGCACTACCGCCCCGTCCAAGTGGTGGACCAACTGCGCCGCTCGCTCGGGCGCGAGCTTGATCTTGCCGTGGAGGCCCGTAACACGGAACGCTTCGCACGCAACTTCGCCGAGGATCCCGATGTCCTGATCCCCCAGGTGTACTGGACCTGGACCAGCAGCGTGATGAATGTCCAGGAGCAGATCGTGGGGATTCCCGGCACCGATTTAGCCGGGATCGAGGCCGCCGGCCTCGACCGGGCGGTGCTCGCGGCGCGGGGGGGCGACGTGGTCCTCAAGATGATCCTGGTGGACGGCTTCTTCCACGCCGATCCGCACCCGGGCAACGTGGTGTATCTGCCCGGCAACCGCATCGCGTTGATCGACTTCGGCATGGTCGGGCGCCTGTCCCCCGCACGACGAAATCAGGTTGTCAATCTGCTGGCGGGGCTCGCGCGTCATGACGAGCACGCCATGCTCGACGTATTCCTCGACTGGCGCGGCAGTGATTCCGTGGACGAGGCCAGGCTTGCCGACGATCTCGGCGAGCTCGCCTTCGATTTTGCCGACGTCCCATTGAAGGATCTGAAGATTGGCGTGCTGCTGCACAGAGTGTCAGCGATCCTTCGGGAGCACGCGATTGTGCTGCCGGCCGATCTCACCCTTCTCTTCAAGGCCTTCATCAGCCTTGAAGGGCTTGGCCGCCAGTACGATCCAGGGTTCCGGCTGATTGAACGTGCGAAGCCTTTTCTCGAGCATGCCATGCGGGAGCGCTATCAACCAACGGAAGCGATGCGCCGCGGCCAATCGACGATCAGCGACTTTTGGAGCCTCCTCACGGCGATGCCACGCGATGTCGCGCGGCTGATCAAAGACGCCCGTCAGGGGCGGATGCGGATCGAACTCGACCTCAAGCGCCTTGACAGTTTTGGCGATCGGCTCGACAGCGCCATCGATCGCGTCACCGTTGGCGTGATGACGGCATCGCTGGTGATTGGGTCCTCGATTGTGATGACGGTGCCAGGCGGACCGACCGTCTTTGGTCTGTCGCTCCTCACCCTGTTCGGATTGGCTGGGTACGTGATCGCCTTCATCAACAGCCTCTGGATCATTCTCTCGATTTGGCGCTCTGGTCGACGCTGATGACTAAAGCGCATTGCGGATCAGTGTAGAGCATAGTCGGCATGCCTGAGGCACCGTCAACTTAAGCAAGTTGGAGCGATTTGAGTGCATCACGCTCGCCTCTAAACCATTGAAAGTACGTAGCCCGCGCCGACCAGAAACCGTCACAAAGCACGCAAAATCCGTTAAGTTGACGATGCCCAGGCGAGCCCGGTCCGCTCGATGACGAGCGGTCGAACGCCACGGCGGCTCAGGAAATAGGCCATGGAGGCACCGATCACGCCTCCGCCGCAAATCAGGACCCGCATCGGCTCGCCTCTTGCCATCGCCAATCGTGCGATGCGGAGCGTAACTCCTACCAATCAACAGGTCCACGTGGCGAGACGGTCAGGCCTCATGAAGGGCGAGTTCGCCCTCCCGGTAGACGTGTTCAACCGCATGATCCGGGTCGCCAAACTGATCTCCCTTCGGACCGCTTGAACTCCGTCAGGGCGTGCCCCGTTTGGCTCCGCGATGCTTTTCTGCACCACCGCTGCTGTTCGGTCAGAGCCCCATCCGCCCCGGCGCAGCTCGAGCTGTCTCTCTGGCGAATGCCGAATGAAGGCGTATGATGAGGGAAGAATAGCCCCTAACTCTCTAAGGGAAGGTCCTGATGATGCACACCGTTGCCGGCCTGTTCGAGAGCCCCCGCACAGCCGACCTGGTGGTCGAGCACTTGGTCCAGGAGTACGGCATTCCACGCGAGCGCGTGCGTGTTTACGGCCGGGATGCCAGCGGCGCGGCCGAGGCCCGTTCGCCGCAGGACAGCGACCAGGAAGCCTCGCTGTCCGACCTCGGTCTTCCCGAAGAGAAGGTTCGTGCCTATGCCGAGGGCATTGGGTCTGGCGCCGTTCTCGTAGCGGCGCAGGTCGAACCCCATCGGGTTCAGCGCATCGTGGCGGCCTATCAGGAATACGGCGTGGCGGACATCGATACCAACGAGGCCGAGTGGCGCGGCACGAGCTCGGGCGACGCTGTAGACTGAGGCATTATCCCTACGACCACTTCCAACCTGAGGTCCCGATCAGACGTCGCGTGACATCCAGGCCTGATTGAATCGACTGCCCCGCTCTCGGTTCGGTCCTGCTGAGCGGCATGGTTGAGACCGCGATTGCTTCAGTTCAGCAAGTCTCTGCGACCTGTCGCGGTTTGCTCCCGAGCCGATGGAGCTGCTAACAAGCTATCAATATCCGTGCCGATGAGGAGCAGCCGAATGGGCGATCAGAAGTCCATGAGCCATGAAGCAACCCTCTCCCTCCATGCGGGTGCAGGACCGCGGAGCATCGGCGCACCCGCATCCTCCCCGCCGGTGATGGCGACCAGCTTCTTCACCCATCCGGACGCCGTCGGCTTCTCGGCCAATGACCTGGATGAGGCCGCGCCGCATTTCTACACCCGCTGGAGCAACCCGACCCTTGAGCTGCTGGAGAGCCGCCTGGCCGCTCTCGATGCTGGGGAGGCGGCACTGAGCTTCGCCAGCGGCATGGCGGCCATCAGCGCCCTGTTCCTCGACCGTCTGACAAGCGGCGATCATCTGGTGCTGTCCAATGTATGTTATGCGGGCGTCGCGGAACTCGCCCATGACATCCTGCCCAAGCACGGCATCATCGTCACTCCGGTCGATACCTCGAGCCTTGAGGCCGTAGCCGCAGCGATGCGGCCGAACACCAAGCTCGTTCACATCGAAACGCCGGCCAACCCGATCCTGCGGCTGGCCGACATCGCGGCCATCGCTGCGATTGCTCATGCCGGCGGAGCCGAGCTCTCCGTCGATGCGACCATTGCCACGCCGCTCGGCACGAAGCCGCTGGTGCTTGGTGCCGACTATGTGGTGCATTCTTTGACGAAATACATCTGTGGGCATGGCGACGCCCTCGGCGGGGCCGTGATCGGACGCCAGGAGCGGCTCGCGGTGCTGCGCAAGGATAGCCTCATTCATCTGGGTGGGTCGCTGTCTCCCTTCGCCGCCTGGCTGATCCTGCGTGGCATGGAAACCCTGGCGCCGCGCATGGCCATGCACGAGGCGAACGCCCGCCGGGTCGAGGTCTTCCTCGCCGCTCACCTGAAGGTGCAGTCGGTGTTCTGGCCGGGCTCTCCCCGTCATCCGCAACACGATCTGGCGGTGCGCCAAATGCGCAACTTCTCCGGCCTGTTGGCTTTCACGGCAAAAGGTGAGGGCGGGGCATTGGCGCGCCAGTTGGCCGAGCGGCTGCGGGTCGTCTCGTATGCGGTCTCCCTGGGCAAGACCAAGAGCCTGCTGTTTTACATCCCCACCGATGACATCCTGCGATCCTCGTTCCACCTGGAGGGGGAGGGGGCTCGCTCCTACCGCGACTGGGCGGCCGATGGGGTGTTCCGCTTCTCCGTCGGGCTGGAGGACCCAAACGACCTCATCGCTGACCTGGAGCAGGCCCTGGGGTGAGGCTGCTAATGGCAGCATCGCCACGCTGGTGATGGGTTCAAGGCCAATGTGGTCACGTCTGAGTCTCCCTTTGCTGACCTTGGTCGGTTTTCCGCCTTTTCTTCGGGAACATCTCCTGTTTAGCTTGGTGGATGAAACCCCATACCTCCGCCGTCGCCCCACTCTCCAGTGTCAACCATCGGATGAACCGGCTCCTGGCGGCGCTCGAGCCTGACGACTTCGCGGCGCTGGAGCCGCACCTGCACGGGGTCAGCCTGCAGCAGGATCAGGTGCTGTACGGGCACCGTCAACTTAACACTTTTATATGCTCTTCCCGGTGTTTAGGTCCGGAGCAGGCCACGCATTTTCAATAGCTTAGACCGGTCGCAGAATAGCTGAGAACAGCGGAAAACGGCCTTTACTCAGTTAAGTTGACGGTGCCCGGCAGATCTGTGAAACCGGCAAGGTCGGCAAGACACCCCATTCTGCTGAGCCCGTCGCGCCAGCTCGGCCCCTCGACGCTTACCCGTTTCGAAAGGCGTCCAGGCGGGTTCGAGATCCCAAGGCCGTGAAAGGCAAGGGGAAGCGGACCATGCCGAAGCCCGAGCTAGAACTGACTTCGGACGGGTTCGTGAAGTGGTGGAAATGACCTCCCAACCCACCGGAACCAGGAGCACTTGGAGCCTCTGACCACGGTGTGACGAACTCCCTCCACGCTTGGATCAGAGCGGCCGAATGCCCATATAAAGCCTATGCCGCACAAGGAATCTTCCCCCAGAACCCTCGACCTGTTCGAGGTCACAATCACCGTCCCGACCCCGTCAGAGGCGGGATCAGCCTTTGCCCAATCATCGGGGCTTGCCAGCTTGTCTGACGTTCAATTGGCAACGCGCCTTGGGCAGCTTGTGGAGGAGGTGCGAGGCCGTCTTGAAGCTGGAAGGAGGCAGCGGCCGGAACTGACCGCGGCGGTGCGCCAAGCCCGCTTATCCCTCGATCGGCTTGCTCCTCAACCTGCCAAGCAAGACAGGCGTCGTGGATCCAGCAAGTCCCTGCCGCCTCTGCAGGAGGGGCAACGCAAGGCTGTGCGGGCCGCTCTTGTGGCCGGGGTCGCTCCGGGTCAGGTCGCCAAGCACTTTGGCCTGTCACTCGCAGCCGTCCGCAGGGTGCTCGACGAGGCAGGGTAGGGTCTCTGAAGGTGAGGGCACAGTAGTGCTGACAAGTCTGGACAGGAGTCTGCAGATCCTCTTCATGCCTGTCCTCAGTCCCCGCTCTGTTACGCGAGCATCATCATCTTATTTCCTGACAGGGATAGGCGCTACGACTGCACAAGAGGCTGGGAGCTGGCACCGCGTCGCAATCAGACGTATGTCAGCTCTCCATCCGCCATTGGCGTAGTCAGTGACGCAGGATCCTGCTCGTTGCGAGAAGCACGCCATGGACGATGATGACTTCGAGCAGTTGATTGCCAGCTTGGGCGAGGTTCTCGCCTTCACAGACGAGGGTGAGAGCTTGGGCGGCGGCCTGAGGCTGCCCTCCGCCATTGACGCAGCGGCGATCCGCAAGAAGACTGGCCTGTCTCAAGCTGCTTTTGCTCGACGGATCGGGGTTCCCGTGGCAACCATCCGGAACTGGGAGCAGGGCAGGCGGTCGCCTCAGGGACCAGCGCGGGTGCTGCTGGCGCTGCTCGATCGCAACCCACGGATCGTGGAGGAGACGTTAGGACGCTGACTGCTGCGCCTGACCAGCGGTTCTTTAACCTGCCGCAGTCTACCGAGCTCTTGAAGGAACGCCCAAGGTTGTGGCCCTGATGCTCGCGCAGCCGGGATTTCCTCGCACACGCTCGCTAGACGCACCTGCGGATGCATAGGGGGTCTGTAAGGGTGCGATCAGGTCTAAGTGCTACCCTAACATGTCGAGGTTGTAGGCGGGACCTGACGGCTCCGTTGGAGCGTACCGGGCGGCTGCCAAAACCAATGGCTTACACATGATCCACCGTCCTGATGGGGCCCCAGCCTCCCCGGCTTACATCAGTCAGGCACCTGGTGACGTTGTCTGAATGCCGGCCGACGCGGCTCCTTCGTCCGGCAGAGTGAAGACCGCGCAGGGCGTAGCGATACCGCGCAATACGTGCTCGCCCAAAGGGATCAACGCCATTGTCGTCTCCGCCGCGACCGCGCCCGAGATCAGCACGCTCCGACCGAGGGGCCTGCACAGCCCTTCGAGGCGGCAAACTAGGTTGACGGCAGGGCCGATCGCGGTGAAATCCAACCGGTCAGCGGCGCCGATATTGCCCCACAGCATTTTGCCGAGATGCAAGGCTATGCCGAAGGGGAGGGGCGGCAGGTCTTGGCGGCCGCGTGCCTGGTCGAGGTGGGCCATGCCCGCCCGGGCCGCGCTGACGGAGCGCAGCGCGGCGTCGCAGGCGTCAGATGGGGCCCGTTGGCCGACCGGAAAGATCGCCAACACGCCGTCGCCAGTGAACTTCAGCACTTCGCCGCCGAAGGCGTGAACGGCGCCGGCGATGCGGTCGAACCAAGCGTCGAGCGCGGCGACCACCGCCTCCGGCGCCAACGTCTCTGACAGCGCGGTAAAGCCGCGGAGATCGCCATAGAGCAGGACCGCGCGGATGGTCTCGCCAGTCCCGCGCCGCAATCGCCCGGCCAGCACCTGCGCCGCACTGCGTCGGCCGAGATAGGCCTCGAGCAGCGCCGCGAGGGTCGACCGCGTGGCAAGAACGGCGAGCGGCGCTGCAGCAAAACGCGCCGCCTGATGCAACAGCCCGGCTTCGGCCTCGGTGAGAGGCCGCAAGACAGCCCAGCCCAACACCGGGCTGGTCGAGGCTGGGCTGTCCGGCCTCAGGCCGTCTGGTGCCGGGCCGGCGACACCTTCGACCACTATTCCAGTGCCAAGCCCAACGAGCCAGTCGCGGCCGGCATTTCCCTGCTCAGACCCGGCCGGGCCAAGGGACCCGAAGCCAAGCGCCTCGATCACCGCTCCCGTTTCCGCCCGCCACAACCAGGTGCGGCGGGCGATGATCGGATGTGGGACCGCCAGCGTCAGCGCACCGCCAGCGAGCGGTAAGCCATCGGCGGTTAACTGCGCGCCGAGGGCCGCCAGGAAGTTGTCGGCGCCAGGCACGGTGCTAGCCGCGTCGATCAGCCAGGTGAGGGCAGAGGGCAGTCGCATGCAAGAGATCATGGACTTGCGGCCGGCGCCTGTCATCGCCGTATTGTTACGAACAGTAGATTGCTTGCACGAGAGGACAATTGCACTACGAATAGAGAGCGCCGCGCCGGTCTCAACCGCTGGCCGACGTGAATATCGCTTCGTTGTTGCCGAAGGAAGCCTCCGATGACGGAACTGCTGGTGGTCCGACGGGAGATCCAGATTGCGGCACCGCCCGCGACCGTCTTCGCCTTCCTCACCGATCCGGAAAAGATCCTGCGCTGGATGGGCACGGAGGCGACAGTGGAGCCGCATCCCGGCGGCCTCTACCTCGTCAACGTCAGCGGCAAAGACATCGCCCGCGGGCAGTTCACTGAAGTTATTCCAATCCACCGCCTCGCCTACAGCTTTGGCTGGGAGGGGCGCGACAGGACGCCACCGGGGTCGAGCCTGATCGAGATCGACCTGATCGACCAGGTGGGCGGGACGCTGTTGCGCATGACCCATAGCGGTCTGCCCGACGCGGAGGCCTGCGCCAGCCACGAGCAGGGCTGGACCCATTATCTTGGAAGGCTGGCCGTGGCCGCCGCCGGCGGCGACCCGGGACCCGACACGCCGCGCAAATCGGGATGATGGCGTTGCAACGAGCGCGCCTGTTCGCAAGTGGTTGGGCGTTCTGCCGGATCGTTTGCAAGCGGTGTTTGCGGGCAAGGACGGGCTGCCGGAGGGATGATTGACACCTAAGTATCTGGCCCCGTGATGGTCTGCTTCTGATGCTGTGGACGGCTCCCATCCCACGGTGAGGTAGCATGGCTGCATTGAGCAGCCAGCGACACAGGAGCAGCCCATGAGCACGGTCACCACTATCGGTCTGGGCATCCGACCCAAATTGAAGTCCTCGCCAAGTTGCGACGGGGCGGCCGTCAATCACCCTGGAGGGGGCGGGGTTATCATCGGAAATCAAAATCAACCCCATGCAACAGGAGACACGGGAGCCCTTGTCGTTGCGGCTGGTGCCCCGGTGCTGTGCCAGGACCCAGAGTGGGAAGCCGTGCCAGTCTCCACAGGTGAACGGAAAGTCCCGCTGTAGGATGCATAGAGGCACCAAGGGGAGCGGTGCCCCTAAGGGTCGGGAGAATGGGCGTTATCAGCATGGCATGTTCACCTGCGAGGCAATCAAGCGTCGTCGCGAAACCCGTGCCCTGATTTCGGAGATGCAGGCTTTCGCGGACCGCATCCTTCAAGCCTGACTTGAGACATAAAGAAAAAGCGCCCCTCGCGAGAAGGGCGCTTTAGGGCCTGGCCCGTAGGGGCAGAAGAGAGCCAGAGACGCATCAACGTACGAGCCGGATCTTCGTTCCACAGAATGGTCTAATAATCCTCGAAGCTAGGTCGTCGTCCGTGAAGAATCCCGATCTCATTGGGACGATTGAGAGATCCGGCGAGTTGGAGAATTTGATTTTGCAGGATTGTGGGGCGGCAACGGTGGATTTCCTGCGTTTTCCGTTGCCGCTCCGGCCCAGGATCTGATTCAATCAGGAGCACTCCACCCGGCCGGAGTTGCGCCATGTCGACGCCGAAAGACGAGCGCCAGAAGGATCTGTTCCGCCCCGCCCTGGACAGCATCATCGACCTGCATCATCCCCTGGTGTTGCTGGCCCAGCGCATCGACTGGACCTTCCTCGAACGCCGGCTCGGTGGCGTCTACAGGCCAGGACCCGGCCAGCCGCCCTTGCCGGTGCGGCTGATCGCCGGCCTGATGATCCTCAAACACATGGACAGCTTGTCCGACGAGGCGCTGTGCGCCCGCTTCCTCGACAGCCCTTACGTGCAGTTCTTCTGTGGCGAGGTCAGCTTCCGCCATGATCTGCCGTTTGACCGCTCCTCCTTGACGCGCTGGCGCCAGCGATTGGGCGAGGTGCATCTGACCGCCCTGCTGCAGGAAAGCCTCTCCGTGGCGCATCAGACCGGAGCTCTGGCGACCAGGGATCTCGAGCGGGTCGCCGTCGACACCACGGTTCAGCCCAAGGCGGTGGCTTATCCCACCGATGCCCGCCTGATGCACCGGGCGCTGATCAAACTCGTGGGTCTCGCCAGGCGGTGTGGCGTCAGACTGCGCCAGAGCTCTCGAAGAGTGGCCAAGCACGCCTTGATCCGGATCGGCCGCTATCAGCATGCGCATCAGTTCAAGCGGGCGAACCGCGAGCTGCGGTTTCTGCGCGCCCGGCTCGGCCGGGTGATCCGGGACGTGCGCCGCAAGATCCACGGCGATGCGGCTTTGGAGGAACGCTTTGAGCCGCTGCTTTCCCTGGCGATCAGGGTTCGGCAGCAGACCCAGCGCCAACGCGAGCCCAAGGTCTACGCCCTGCATGCACCGGAGGTGGAGTGCATCGGCAAGGGTAAGGCCCGGACACCCTACGAGTTCGGCTGCAAGGTCAGCATCGCCACTCCGGTCACAAAGCCCAAGGGCGGTCAGTTCGTCCTCCATGCCCGGGCTTTGCACGGCAATCCGTATGATGGTCACACGCTGGCGGCCGCGGTGGCCGATGTGGCGGCGATGACCGGGGTTGCGGTCAAACGCACGCATGTGGACAAGGGCTATCGCGGGCACAATCACCCGAACCGCTTCCAGGTCTGGATCTCGGGCCAGGTGCGCCGGACCACGGCCGCCCTGAAACGTGAGATGAAACGGCGAGCGGCGATCGAGCCGGTGATCGGCCACCTGAAGGCCGAGCACCGGATGGGGCGCAATCATTTGAAAGGCCAGGAGGGCGACCGCATCAACGCCGTACTGGCGGCGGTCGGCTACAACTTCTCGCTCCTGCTGCGATGGCTGGCAGCGATTTTATGTGCCCTTGTCCTGGTGCTGCTCGGATATGCTCCATCGCCTCAACGCGCGTGACTCAAGCCGATAGAATATTCTTCACGGACGACACCATAAGGAATTGTGGGGCAACAATTCCGCCCGTAGTCCCGGCTCTTTTGCGCTGCCGTCGACCGGGCCTGATCACCTCCTTCCAAAGGAGCCCTCTCACTGCCCGCCCCATAGAGCCTCATGCTCCTATTAGGCACGAGCCGTCCCAAGTGAACGTCGTGGCCTGATAGCGCCGGTCAGGGTTTATCGATGAGCCGCTTGATCTCGAAGATCACGCCGATCAGGAAGATTGTGAACACGATGCCGCCGAAGATCGTCGAGATGACGCTCCCGCTGACATTGGGGTTGTGCGCCACCGCGACCATGAACAGGAATAGCGGCAGGACCACGGTAGTGCCACCCAGCAGAATGAGAATGCGTGTCGTGCTCATGTCCCCAACCCCTCCAATCATTGCGGGACCGAGTATGCCGAGCACCCTCGCCAATGGCCAGGATTCATTGGGCTGATCCAGGAGAGCATACGAAACCGTGGCGCAGCGAGTTCATCCACGGTCTTGGTTTTCACTGCACTGCTGTCAATCCAGCTTGATCGTGCCCTCGCGGATGCGCCCTCCTACTGACCGCCCCACAGTTCCTCATGCTCTCCGATAAGGAACATTGAATGCACTGAGCAATTGAATGCTTTAGGTGGACACACGTGCCCATGGTCAGTGCCCATCGGGGGCGAAATCCGAACCAATGGATTCTGCAATCCACCTTTCGGCCGGATGCTTCGCGCGATCCCGCGTGATCTGAATTGAAGCGCGAGATTCCGAACACCTCATGGATCGAAGGTCACTGCGCTCACCGAGTCCATGGTGACCCGCAAAGAGGACTGAAGACATGGATCCGAAGACTGAGATAACGCTGCACACCGGCAACAAGATGCCGATCATGGGGCTGGGCACGTGGCAACTGACGGATGATACGGCGGAGACGATCGCGGCGGCCCTAAAGCTCGGCTATCGCATGATAGACACCGCCAGTGACTATGGGACCCAAGCGGGCATCGGGGAGGCATTTCGTCGAAGCGGCATCGAGCGCTCAGCTGTGTACCTGGTCGCGAAGGTGGAAGAAACCGATGATGCCTATGAGGCGGCGCGTCAGAACCTGAGCGAGCTTCAGTTGGATTATGCAGATCTCATGCTCATACACCGTCCGCCACCAACAGGGTCCGGTGAGGAGCTATGGCGTGGCCTACTGCGAGCAAGGGGGAACGGCCTTGCGAGAGACATTGGGGTAAGCAATTATTCGACCGAGCTGATCGACGCCTTGATCAAGGCGACGGGCGAAGTGCCGACCGTCAATCAGATCGAGTGGAGTCCGTTCGGCCATAGCGATGCCATGCTGCACGACGCGACAGAGAAGAAAATCATTATCCAGGCTTATAGCCCCTTAACCCGCACCAAGCGGCTGGACGACCAGAGACTGTCAGGCATCGCTGCGAAATACGGCAAATCTCCGGCCCAGGTCCTGATCCGGTGGAACCTGCAGCGCGGCACGTCCCCATTCCCAAAGCCAATCAACGAAGGCACCTGGAGGAGAACCTTGGTGTTTTCGATTTCGAGATCAGCGAGGAGGATATGGCGGTGCTCACCGGCCTGAATGAGCGCTATTCCTCGCTCGGCACGCTTCCCTATGGGTAAGTAAGTGACCCGTCCGGATCAGGCACGGTCCAGACTCCGCTTATGGCTCTTCTCTATTCGGCGGTTTGAGGTCAAGGCGTTTCGGGCTGTTTTACCGTTCCGGTGTTTGACGTCACTCGCGGGTCTTGCTTCTCTTCGGGATCAGCTCGCGAGCTCTCCCATGATGGGATCAGAAGAATGAGGTGGTTCAATCTGTTGCGCGTTCTGATCGCGCCTGGCGCGACCGACACAAGAGCCCTAGCGAACTCATCTCATCCATCGTCCCGCGAGGGACGTCTCTCCACCGGCTGGCGGATCTCGGCTATCCTTCTGTTCTTGTGACAGGCGGTTGCTGTGAGCGATCAGGCGACTGCCAAGACACCGTCCTTGGTCCAGCGGAACTCGGTCCCATCGCTCCAGAGGCGGTGCATGATCACAGCCAATCGGCGCGCCAGAGCCATGATGGCCTTTTGCAGGCCGCGCCGGCGGGGGCTCTGTTGCATTAACTACGCGAGGCACAATTCGTAGTATGCTTTCCGGTCGCGCTTGCCACTAGATCCTGTGACTTGACAGGTTAATGCAACAGAGCCAAGCGGCTCGCACCCCGAACTGTTCCATACTGGGTGTTATGCGAAATTGCGCGGCCTCTTAGTCCTCGAACGTCTCCATAACGGCATCATAGGCGCGCTGATATCCGCGTTGCCACGCGGCCTTGCGCTCGGGCCGCTTGAAGGGGCAGCGCACCTCGGGAATGAAGCTACTCAGACCCCGCAGATGGTCGCTGAGCTGGACGGATGGGAAAGCATGGAAGCCAGCCATCTCGTCGGCTTCTTCCTGCGCCTTCGCTCGAGCGGCGGCTTCGTCTTTTTTCAGCATCTTTGGATCTCCCGATAGCAGGTTTCATATCGGACAGCCTTCAAAAGGATATCTAGTCCTCGCAAGCCATAGCTCCCGCTAGCCAGTGCTAACTCGTGGATACTGCTCCGGCCGCGTCGAGAGATGGTGTCTATACACCTCAAACGACGCGCCGGCTCCGGAGTCCGTTTCGGAGTCGGCTTACTGAATAATCGCTGGCGGCCGCTCAAAAACGACGGGAAGACTTCGCGAAACCTTCAAAACGCGTTCCATATGGCGCGTTCTGCGAATTCGGGGATTTTGACGCTGGAGGGCAGCGAGGATGACATGATCCAGATCCTGGCCGATGCTTGGGCTGGCCACTCCTGAGAGGAGATCGCGCCGATGAAAACCCTGACGGCCTTCAAGCTCGTTCGCCTGGTTCAGGGCGAGCACCGCACCGAAGCCGAGTTCGAGGGAACCGTAGCCGAAGGTGGACAAGAGATCACTCTGATCCTCAACAACATCGCTGCCCAGGATGTCGATCTGCAGGTCGGCGAGCGCTACACGCTGGATATCCAGCCGTTCTACCCTGAGGAGGGGACTAGCGCCCTGCCTGAGGATTAGTGCCAGGAAGTTAGCCTGCGACCCCGCCATGGCAGCGATGGGATGCCCATCAGGCCCTACGGGTAGGCATCGTTGCAGGTTCTCCTTCCTGCTCGGAGGGCCGCTATAGGCGGGCTCATAGATCCCAATATCCCGCCACAAAAGACCGCTCAAGGCCGAGCAGGTCCGCCTCGTCACGGAGAACCTGCGCCATGTGCAGGATCTCCTGCAAAGTCTCCGCAAAGGCCACGCGGGCTGAGATCGATCCTCTCAGCTTTTCCTATGAGGGGCGTATCGGAATTTCGCAGACGAATTTCTCGCTCCTGTCATCATCCGAGCGCCAGCACTGTCAGGGTGAACAGCCCCAGGAGGAACGCCACCGCTGCGGCACTTAGGACAACCAGGGCGATGTCGGGATGCCTATGGTCCATGAGATGCTCTCCGGTGCTCCATCCAGAAGCATGGCACTATAGATCCCTCTTCCTGAACGGATGCCAAACACTTTGGATGGGGTGGTCTGTTCGGGCGATGGCGCGGTGAGGCTGGAAGCCTCACCGGGATGAGAGCCAAAGGATAAAGAGCCACGCCCAGGCCGCCATGTGGGCACACCAGCACCTGTAGTTGGAATCCCGGCACCCCGGTTGAGACGGCAGGCTCGCATAGCAAGACGAGCCGGTCGGCCGTTGATTCCATGGCCAATTTCCGCAAGAGGCTGCACCGCAAAGAATTCTCTCGATGAAGGACCGTGTTGCACGGATCGGCTTCTGCACACATTGAGGCGCACGAGCCCAACTTCAGGCGATACGGACGGACTTCGGGCGTCCAAGCTCAAGCATGTGGTTCAAGGCATGAACGGCGATGGCGACCTCCGTCGTGCGACGCCGATCCGTCCGCGAGCGCAAGGCGTTCCCGATCACTCGTTTCAACCGGCTGACGGCGGTCTCCACCAGAGCCCGACGCGTGTACCCGGACCGCTTCTGCCAGCCCAAGCGTCCATGCTCGGCAATGCTGTGGAGATGCCGGTCGCGCTGGGTCGGGGCCGTATCCGCTGCATCGCTTAGCACCGCCGTCGATCGCGGTGGAACAATGACCGCAGCATCAGGATGACACTTGGCGACAGTGCTGTAGATGCCCTCCTGATCGTAGGCACCATCGCCGGTGAAGGAGGTGAGTGGACTGGTGATCTGGTCGAGCAAGGGCTCGACCTGCGAGCCATCATCGACATCGCTGGTCGTCAGCTCCGCAGCGAGGATCTATCCAGTCTCGGTGTCAACCCCGATGTGCAGCTTGCGCCCGGCGCGGCGTCTCCGGGTGCCGTGCTTTTTGATCAGCCACTCGCCCGGTCCGCACAGACGCAGGCCTGTGTTGTCCACCAGCAGGTGAATAGGCCCGGTGCATGATGGCAACCGCGGGACCTCCAGGGTTTCGGCGCGGCGGCTCAGGGTCGAATGATCGGGCACCGCCAGATCCAGACCTGGGAGCTGGAGGATCGAGCCGATCAAGCCCTTCGGTCTGACGCAGGGCCAACCGAAACACCGCCCGCAGGGTCAGGGCTGTCCTGATGGCCAAAGCCGAATAGTGTGGCTGACCACCGCGTGTCGTACGAGGCTCGGCGCGCCAGGCGGCGATGGCTTCCTCGGTGAACCACACCGTGAGACTTCTGCGCTGGCGCAGCGCCGCGTCGTACTCCGCCCAATTCGTCACCCGGTACCGCTGCTTGGGGATGCAATGACGGCGGGCGGCATTGGCCTGGAAGGGCATGGCGGGATCTTGGCTCGGAAGCCAATCAGGCCACTATGCTATCCAGCCCGGGTTACTAACTTGCTCATCCATGCAACAAGGCGGCGCTTGTACCGCGATGTCGGAGAGCTCCGAGTTGTCTCGAGCGCCTCCATCGCGTCGGCTGGATCAACGGCGGAGATCAGCCATCCTTCTTGGTAACCAGCGTGAGCGTGCCATTCGGTCCCATGCTGACAACGATGACCTGTGCCGAGGTGAGGCCTTTGGCTTCGAGCTCAGATTTGATTTCAGGGATGGCGTCGATCGAAGCGCGCAACTTTTGAAGATCCGCGTCGCTGCGCCGTGTCACCAGTTCTTTGACCTGCGTCTGTGTGGATTCAGGCAGCTCATTAACATCGACAATATCGATGTTTTGGATCGTCGGTGCGGCGGCCGGAGGCTGCACGGACGGCTGCTGCGTGGATGGCGCTTGCGCGCTGGCCGCCGTGGCGAAGGCGAGAGCAACGCCAGCTGCCAGAATTGCAATCATGCGCATAGGGAACTTTCCTTCCTCGGTTAGCATAGGATCACGAGCGATCATCCCAACACCTCACACGGCGAATACGGTTAGAAGTCGGGCACCGGATGATCACTCTGTGGTTATGTCTGGCCGAAAATGTGAACCTGGAGGGCATCGTCAGGTTAACCGGAGGGTAACCGGATGGCACCGTCAACTTAACGCTTTTACTGGAACTGTCGCAAACCCTTCTATAACTCAGTTCAGTCTATGCCTTCGGCCAACTCCGGAGATGCATGATGTTCAAAGGCCGCCATTTCGATCGCTCGGTGATCCTGCTGTGCGTGAGGTGGTCTCTGGCTTACAGCCTCAGCCTACGGGATCTCGAGGAGATGATGGCCAAGCGAGGCATTGAGGTGGATCACGCTACAGTCGGCCGCTGGGTTGCCCGATACTCGCCCGAGCTTCTCGAGAGGTTCAATCGGCGCAAGCGGCCCGTCTCCAAGAGATGGCACATCGACGAGACTTACATCAGGGTGCGTGGCCGCTGGATGTACTTGTATCGGGCAATCGACAGCAATGGCGACACGGTTGAGTTCTGGTTCAGTGAGCGGCGCAATCTGACTGCGGCCAAGCGCTTCCTGCGCGAGGCGGTCACGCGGCATGGCCGCCCCGAGCGGATCGTGATTGACCGTAGTCAGACCAACCGCGAGGCCATTCTGGCCTGCGATACGACAGACAGGCTCCAGGATCGGTCACGACGCAAACTGAAGCTGAAGTAGTTTGGACTTAATCTGACAGACGGTGTCGTTAGGCTGAGGCATGAGCCGAGGCCGGGCGCGGAGTGGTCGGGGTGCGCAGCGCCCGGCCTCGGCGTTCACAAGGACCACCGCCATGACCAACGAGCAGAAGATCATCCGCACCAAGGTCGACCTGCTGGAATTGGCCAAGCAGCTCGGCCATGTCAGCCAGGCCTGTCCCAGGATGGGCTACTCGCGCGACAGCTTCTACCGCTTCAAGGAGCTCTACGAGACCGGCGGCGAGATGGCCCTGCAGGAGCTGACCCGGCGCAAGCCGCTGCTGGCCAACCGCACGCCACCGGAGGTGGAGGCCGTCATCGTTGAGCTGTCCCTGGAGCAACCCGCCTTCGGTCAGATCCGCCTCGCCAACGAGGTGCGCAAGCACGGCCATTCGATCTCCCCGGCCGGCGTGCGTGGAGTGTGGCAGCGGCATGATCTCGAGACGATGAAGAAGCGGCTCAAAGCCCTGGAAGCCAAGGTTGCGCAGGAGGGCCTGATCCTGACTGAGAGCCAGGTGGCAGCTCTGGAGAAGGCCAAGGCCGAGAAGGATGCTCACGGCGAGTTCGAAAGCGAATGCCCCGGCTATTGTGGAGCGCAAGACACCTTCTACGTCGGCACCATGAAAGGGGTTGGGCGGATCTACCAGCAGACCTTCCTCGACACCTACTCCAAGGTGGCGTTCGCCAAGCTGGATGACCGCAAGACGCCGATCACGGCCGCCGACCTGCTCAACGACCGTGTTCTGCCGCTCTTCGATGCCCACGAGGTGAAGCTGTGTCGGGTGCTCACCGCCCGCGGCACTGAGTACTGCGGCAATCCCGAGCGTCACGAGTACGAGCTGTATATCGCCGTGGAGGATGTGGATCACACCCGCACCAAGACCAAGAGCCCACAAACGAACGGCATCGTGGAGCGCTTCCACAAGACGGTGCTGGATGAGTTCTATCGCGTGACGTTCCGCAAGAAGATCTATGGCTCGATTGCGGAGCTGCAGGTTGATCTCGATGCTTGGGTGGCGAGTTATAATGAAGAGCGGCCACACCAAGGCCGGTGGTGCTTTGGCAAGACGCCGATGCAGACCTTCCTTGATGCAATCCCGTTAGCGAAGGAGAAGATGATCGCAGCTTGAACACACCATCGGACAGATGAGCCCGACCAACTCTCGGACGCCAAATGTCAGATCAAGTTCCAGCTACTACATATGAGTTTTCCTTCTACCTTCCAAAGGACTTCCCGAATATCTACCCGGCCAAGACAGCCCTGGGTCAGTTCCACCAGAAAGGCGTCACAAGCCCGCCTGTGCTGTTTCAGTACGGTATTCCGCGGGGCTCGAATACCTCAAGCTACTACCTCGATCTCAACCAGACTAAGCTTGGACATTTCCCACTGATCAGTGAGCGGAGCCTTCGAGGGCGCTGGCAGGACATCCGTGTTCATGCACGCTGGTCGATGGCCGCAGATGGTTTCATCCGAGTGTATGTCAACGGGCGCCTCACCGCTGACGTGGTGGGCCCAAATACGACGCACGCGAACCCGATCTACTTCAAGTATGGCGTGTATCGTTCCTTCCTGTCGCGATACAAAAGCGCCTATGGGTCATCAGAAGTGCCTGCTCAATCTGCCCTGTTCCGCTCGGTCCACAAAAGTAAGACGATGAGGGGCCTTCTAGGTGCGGCGTCAGAGCCTATGCAGCCCTGACCTGCTCATCATGCGACCTGAAACGTTCGGCGGGCTCTCTCGCGGATCTCGTCCAGCTCGTCTTGCAGGGAATTAAGTTGACCCTCCACCTCCTCGAAGGACGTGCACTCCGGGATGATGAAGAGGCGGCCATCCTCGCCCCGGACGTAGCGGAGAAGGGCAAGTCTGATAGATGCCGGGTTGTCGGGAGTGCCGGGCTGAACGTCCAACTCGAAAGCGCCGAAGACCTGCATGAAGGGGTCTCCTATTCGTCGGAGGCTGGATTATAGGGCGTAGCTGCTTCCGTGCTGAGGCCTGCGAGGTGATTTCTGGACTTGGGAACTGCCGACCGCGTGAGCGCTTCCCTTGAGGAAGCCTTGCATGGAGGGAGAGATGGCCGGCACCCCAAATCCACAAGACCCGAAACCGGATGCCCCCGAGTTGCCAGCTCCATTGCCTGAGCTGCCAGAACTTGACCCCGTTCTGGAAGACGGAACCCCATCGGAGCGTGGGGAGCCCTCGCCCGACGATGTGCCCTATGTTCCGCCTCCAGGAACTCAATGAGGGAATTACCTGACATGTCTGATATTCCGTACCCAGCTACGCCGCAGCCGGACATTCCTGTGCCTCCGCTGCCTGACATACCGATGCCAGTCCCAGAGGTAGAGCCTGATTCTGGCGAGGAGCCAGACCTGCCGCCCGAGCCCTCCGAGCCGCCAGGGGAAGACGTTCCGACGGCCCGACTAGCGCAGCCTCATCCCCGCCCGCGTCAGCGGTAGGAGGGATGTAGTGGAGCGCTGTTGACTGTTAGTGAACCTGCCCGGGGCGGAACAGGATCTTCCA
>NZ_JBVVAK010000136.1:0-20473 GCF_055792825.1 Microvirga sp. GN3 | reverse complement strand
TGGTGATTGCCAATCCCAACCTGGTGCGAGCGATCGCCTGGGCCAAAGTCAAGACCGACAAAATCGATGCTCGCGTGCTGGCCAAGCTCCATGCGAGCGGGTTTTTACCCGAAGTCTGGATGCCAGACGAGGAGACCGAGACGCGCCGCCGTATCACGGCAGAGCGCACCCAGTTGGTCTCGCAGATGACCCGGCTCAAGAACCGGATCCACTCGGTTCTGCATGCTCACCTGATCCCGCCTTATCAAGGGAGCTTGTTCTCAAAACGCGGGAGGGCCTGGCTGGAGGCCCTCCCGCTCGCCGAGGATCAGCGTCGGGTGATCCTGCGTCATGCCGGTGAGCTGGATCGGCTTGGCGCTGAACTTGCTGAACTGGATAAGAGCCTCGCCCAGAAAGCTCTCGACGATCCGCAGGTCAGGCGATTGATGACGATCACGGGGGTAAATGCAACTGTCGCGATGAGCGTCCTGGCTGCGATCGGCGACATCAAACGCTTCTCCTCGCCGCAAAAGCTGGTGAGCTACTTCGGGCTCAATCCTCAAGTCCGGCAGTCTGGTGACAGGCCCGCCTATCATGGCCGCATCAGCAAACAGGGGCGGGCTCACGCCCGTTCGATGCTGGTCGAGGCGGCCTGGGTGATCTCCGGTGTGCCTGGCCCAGTGCGGGCTTTCTTCATGCGCATCCGGAACAAGCGCGGCAAGTCAGTGGCGGCCGTGGCAACGGCCCGCAAGCTGGCGGTGATCGTCTGGCACATGCTGAGCAAAGAGGAGGACTACACCTGGAGCAGGCCCGCGCTGCTGCAGTGGAAATTGCGCTACCTGGAACTGGCAGCAGGCTATCCGTCTCGGCGTGGCGGAAAGCAGAAAGGGGCAGCCGCGGCCTACAGCCACAAGGCGGTGCGGGAGGCAGAACGAGAGATGATCGGCCAGGCCGAGGAAGCCTACCGGCGGTTTGTGGCCACCTGGAAACCGCGATCACCGAAAGGGTGCTCGGGTGCCGCCAATGAGGTGCGACGATCCTAAGCTGCGCGGCGGGATTGCAACCTCACGTCCTGCTCTTCGCTCCGGGGTCACCCGAGCCCGTCAACTATAGCAGAACCAGCCCTGCCGATCCACTCCTGGTAAGGCCGGGGCGTCTGCACTCTTGCCATTCAGGCAGCCCCAGGCGCCCATCGTCAGGCTCCAACACACTTCAATCAAACACTGAGCGGCTGAACACAAACGACCGCAGGGCAGCGGCGAAAGACAAAAGATCTGTCTGCCGTCGAAAATGGCTTGTCAAATACATCCGTGAGATAACGACTCTGCCGGATCCGGATCGGCTTCAGTTTGCGCCTTGATCGATCCTGGAGGCGGTCTGTCGTATCACAGGACAAGATGGCCTCTCTGTTGGTCTGACTACCATCAATCACGATCCTCTCGGGTCGGCCGTGTCGCTTGAGGGCCTTGTCCAAAAACCGCTTAGCGGCGGTCAAATTACGCTTCTCGCTGAACCAGAATTCGACCGTGTCGCCGTTGCTGTCGATGGCGCGATAGAGATACAGCCAACGCCCACGGACCTTGATGTACGTCTCGTCCATGTGCCACCTCCCGGTGACCGCTCTCTTGCGTTTATTGAACTGCTCGAGCAGTTCGGGTGAATAGCGCACGATCCATCTGTGAATGGTCGCGTGGTCAACCGAGATCCCGCGCCGGTCATTGTCCCGCAATACCTGGCGGAAGCCCAATGACCCAACCTTTTTCGTGCATGAACGGGGGCCGTGATAGAACGGACTGTTCCACACAGGCTTATCGGAAGTCGGGTATCATCAGGTAGATTGATCTCACCGGATTTTAACCCTAGAGCGCTACCCATGTTCACAATTCGCAAGTCCCGCTCAAGCGACATCGAGACCATGTTCGCCATCTGGCTCGATGCCGTCCGGACCACTCACACCTTCCTGAGTGAGGCTGATATTGAAGTCTATGCCGACATGGTCCGTAACGATTACTTGCCCCATCGAGAGTTCTGGGTTGCCGTAGATTCCTCGGACAGGCCTGTGGCTTTCATGGGAATGACAGGGGCCGTGATCGATGCCCTTTTTGTAGCTCCAGAGCAGCATGACAAAGGAGTCGGACGCCTACTTATTCAGCATGCCCGCGAAAGAGAGGGCGCTCTCACGGTCGATGTTAACGAGCAGAATGAGGGAGCGCGGGCATTTTACAGACGACTCGGCTTTCACGAGATTGGTCGATCCGAGTTCGATAGCAGCGGTCGTCCATTCCCCCTGATTCACATGAAGATGGCAGAATAGCCATTCCGCACACGTTCTCCCACGAAACTCGAAGTCAATCGGCCCTTTTGCGGATGAGGCAGACTGATGGGGTAGTTCGGCAAAGGCTGAGGCAAACTCGAAAATGATGCCCAGGCTGAACAAACACTTAGAAGGCCTGCGGCATCCTTTGGTAGCGTCTACAGTTGGTGATGTGGCCGTCCGCATAGGAGAGCCGCAATTCGGCAAAGTACTTACCCAAAGTCCGCATCCTCCCGCCTCACCCTCAGAGGCGGGCTTTCTCGCAAGGGATCGTCCGGCACTCTGCCTTAGTCCCCGCGAGTTGCGTCGAGAACATCACAACCGGCGAACGGCATGGCAGGAATCGGGGCCCTCCCCATGTCCGCTCTAGCGTTGAGGCTATGTGAAAACTTGAACCAAGCGGATCGCAGCGAACTATTTGTACAAGCTTATGCCCCTGTACCGAGGATTCCCCGGTCTATCGAGGCTTATGAGACATGAAGTTGCTCCAAGGAGTGGCTCATCAGAGTTTTCACACACCCTCGCGTTCGGAGCGGACCACACCGCAGTGTCTCAGATGTGCCAAGATGTATGGTCCGGCCGTGCGTTGCAAGATGATGGTGGCAGACTGACGAACGTGAGAGCTGCAGCAATGTATTAAACCTCAGGGTGGAGCCTGTGCTCCGGGCCAGCATGGGTATCCGCGCGCATCCAAGACTCGCTAGCCGAAAGACCTCAATGGGCCATCATGGCACCCAGTCTCATGGTTGCGCCGGGCAGACCGTTCGTCCATCTCATCCATCTCGCAGACCTCGGCGGGAAAACCGCTGTTACTGAACTGATCTCATTGTCTTCTCCTCAAGGGTAATGGTGTGCAGGAGGAGCCTGAAGCTCTTGTCTCATCCCACATGGGAGGCGCTCCGAGGCTGATAGCCATGTCCCCGCGCCAGCACCGCCCAAGCGATGCGCGCGAGCTTGTTGGCGAGCGCAATCACCAGCATGTTGCGATGCAGCCGTCGTTCCGCAGTCTCAATCCAGGGCCACAGCCCCAGTCTGGCCCCATGCGGCCGGCGGACCAGGACGATGTGAGCGGCCTGCACAAACAGCGTCCTCAGGTCCTTGTTGCCGCGTCTGGAGATCTTGCCCAGGATGGTGCGGTCGCCGGTCGATTCCTGCTTCGGCACCAGCCCGAGCCAGGCACCGAAATCCCGCCCCTGCTTGAAGCCTGCTCCTGTTCCAATGGCCGCCACCACGGCTGACGAGATGATGGGTCCCACGCCCGGCACGCTCATCAGGCGCTGACAATTCTCATCCTGCGCCGCCAGCGCCTCGATCTCAGCCGAGACGGCAGCAATGCGCTCGTCGAGCTGACGCCAGTCTTCAGCCAAATCGGCGATGAGGTGAACCATCCGCAGCGACAGAGCGTCAGAGGACGAACCCAGGATGCCTGGCAACGCCTGACGTAATGGCACGAGCCCTTGCCGCACGGTGATGCCGCGCTCGAGCAGGAAACCACGGATCTGGTTGGTCACGCCCGTGCGCTGGCTGACCAGACGCGAGCGCACCCGGTGCAAAGCAAGCAGATCCATCTGGTCTGGGGTCTTGATGGCCACGAAGGACATGGTGGGCCGCTGCACCGCCTCAGCAATGGCTTCGGCATCCCGGTAGTCGTTTTTGTGGCTCTTGAGAAACGGTTTGACGTATTGGGCCGGGATCAGGCGCACGTCGTGGCCGAGCGCCTGGAGTTGCCGGCCGATATGGTGAGCCCCGGCACAGGCTTCCATGCCGATCAGGCACGGCGGAATGTTGGCCAGGCGCTGCGGGAGCTGGGGACGGGAGAGTTTGATCCGCAGCACGATGGCGCCGCGCACATCCTGGCCGATGAGATGAAACGTGTTCTTGCCCAGATCGATGCCCAGGGTGGCGATCGCAGCAGAGAAAGAAGACCGTGACATGAGACGTGCTCCTTGCGTGGCTCAAAGCCCCACAGCTTACAAGCAAGCGGGGCAGGAGCACGGCCGGACCATCCCATTAGAGACATTTCGAGTTCTTCCCGAGCAGAGTTCTTCCCGAGCAGATGAGATAGCACGGTTGGCGGCATGGAGCGGGAGCACTGCCTGGCGGGCTGATCGGGCGATGCCTTATTCGGTCAGGTTTGAGAGCACCGTTCGGGCAAACGCTTCCGGGGCTTCGAGCACATAAATGGCACGACGTGACGCCTGAACCCGTTGGACAGAATGAGCGGTTGGCCAAGACGCTGGCCCGCCTACTGATTGAACGTGCTTAGGTGATCGAGTTACCAGTGGATGCACTGGTAACAACACGGAGGAACGAGGCTATGGCTGATCAACCGACCAATCTTGATGCGCATCGCGGAATGGCGGCTCAGAAAGCCACTGACCTCCGACGTCTCCGGGCAGAAGTCGAAGCCGATCAGGAAGCACTGCGTACCAGACAAGCCGCCCTCGAGGATCTGCTGACAGCCGCACCCGCCACCGATTGGCACGAGGCGGTTGAGAAGGCGCGCTATCTGCTTGGCCTCCTCGCACAGAGCTTGGATGCAAGCGATCTACGCCGCAGCAAGCTGATCGACCGCGTGCTGGCCGATTTCGACCATCTGTTCGGAAAGTCGACCCACGACTGACATGATCTCATCCACGAACTGCCTGACAAACGGAAGCTAGCCGTGGCCAGGAGCGAACAGCGCGGTAAACGCGACGCAAAGAAGCCGAAGAAGGCTCCACCGACCGCACTGTTGCGCCGTCTCGCATCGCCCTGTGAATGGTCGGGCTCGATGCATTGATTGGATAGAATCGCGAGCAAAAGGACGTGACGCGCGGGCCAACGGCATGGGTGAGTTTGTGTCCATTGATCGGCGTTCCCGACACGTGCATGGTCCCGCGAAATAGGCAGTGCTGTCCGAAGAGCGTTTCATGATTCCTTGGTTCTTACTCGACACGGCAAAAGTTCCGGGCGACCGGGACGACTTGCGCCTCAAGAGGCGTGGGGCCGAGTTCTCCATCATGCTGGGCAGCAATGAGCTGATGAACAGCCGCCTCAGTGGATCCGAGGAGGCGCTGGCCAGACTGTCTTGTCAAAGACTTCGGGGCCGCAAGCGACCACAGATCCTGATCGGTGGGTTGGGGATGGGCTTTACACTCCGCGCTGCGCTCGCTGAACTCGGCCCCGATGCTCAGGTCACTGTGGCTGAACTGGTACCCGCGGTCGTGGCCTGGGCCCGCGGTCCCATGGCCGAAGTCTTTGGCGATAGCCTTACCGATTCCCGCGTCAGCATCGTCGAAGGGGATGTCGGCAACCTGATAAGATCGAGCCGGTCCGCTTACGATGGGATCCTGTTGGATGTCGACAACGGGCCCGAAGGGCTGACACGCCGGGCCAATGACAGCCTCTACGACTTGTCGGGGCTTAGCTCCGCTCGGACAGCACTGACTCCTGGTGGCGTCCTTGCCGTGTGGTCATCGGCACCGAATAGAGCCTTTACCCAGCGCCTGCGCAAGGCGGGATTTGGTGTGGATGAGGTCAACGCTCGCGCCCACGGAACACGTGGGGGCGCAAGACACACGATCTGGATTGCGACCAAACAGGGTGGCTAACCTGCGTGGCAGGCGCAAAGCGAGAGCAACAATGCCATGTGTTCTTCACGATTTGGCCCATGTCCGCCTGCGCAGCTCGCGGGACGCCTTGCTAAGCACGCGTGACAGGGCCTCAACGGAATAAGGCTTCTGCAACAGCTCGAACCCGTGCCCTCCCTCAGCCAGAACGTGGCTGTATCCGCTCGTCAGCACCAGCGGCAGATCGGGATAGAGCCGTTGCACGTGGAGCGCCAACTCCACACCGTCCATGCCCGGCATCACCACGTCCGAGAACACAATATCATGGGCCCCCGGAGACGTCGCCAACTCGTCGAGCGCGGCTTGTGCACTCTCGACCCACTTCGTGCGGTAGCCCAACTCTTCCAGGGTCTGCGTCACGAAGGTGCCGACGTCCCGATTGTCCTCGACCACCAGCACGCAGGTGCCGTGCCCGTCTTCGGTGGTCTCCTCCTCTGGAGCGATCACTCCAGGAGCGGCTATGACCCGGGGCAGGTACAGTGTGAATGTGGTGCCCTGGCCAACCTCGCTCTCGACAATCACTTGTCCCCCTGACTGCTTGACGAACCCGAATACCTGGGACAATCCGAGGCCGGTGCCCTGGCCAACGCCCTTTGTGGTGAAAAATGGCTCAAAGATCTGTTCAAGCTGATCCGCCGGGATGCCTGAGCCCGTGTCGGCGATTGAGATCGCCACGTAAGGGGCCTTGACTGCCGCGTGCCTCCGGACGGCGGGCATTTTCTCGGCCGGCCACACGGTGATCGTGATCTGGCCCTCACCGTCCATCGCGTCACGCGCGTTGACCACGATGTTGATCAGCGCTGTGTCGAACTGACTAGGATCGGCGCTGATGAAGCACGGCTCATCGGGCAGGTAGGTGATGATCTGGATCCGTGCCCCGGTCAGCGTACGGACCATGTCGCTGAGCATCCGAACGGACTGCCCCGCATCGAACGTTTCCGGCTTGAGGGCTTGGCGCCGGGCAAAGGCGAGAAGCTGGCTCGTGAGCTTGGCGGCTCGGTCCACGGTATCGGAGATCGCGGCGACATAGCGGGCCCGCCGCTCCTCTGACAGGTTCGGTCGCTTGAGGAGATCGGTCGACGATTTGATCACCGTGAGCAGGTTGTTGAAGTCGTGTGCCACGCCCCCCGTGAGCTGGCCCACCGCCTCCATCTTCTGGGATTGGCGCATCGCCTCCTCGGCTTTCAGGCGCTCGGCGACTTCGTGCGCCACCCTCTCCTCCAGGCTCTCGTTCAGACGCTTGAGTTCCTCGGCGGCCTGCTCGGCCTTTTGACGCGCAAGAAGCAACTCCCGCTCGTATTGTCGTCGGTCGGTGGCATTGAAGAGGGTGATGCGGTTGACGACAGGCTTCCCACCCGCGTCCCGCTTTTGGACGGCATTGGCGAGAACCGGCAGGGAGCGTCCATCGGCGCAGATCAAATCAAACGCAATCTCGTTCACAAATCCCTGCATCCGCAGGAGCGGCGCGAAATGGGTGTCGTAGAAGATCCTGCCGCCAATGCTCAGAAGGTCCTGGAAGCACTTGTTGCCGACAAGGTCCTGCCGCTTCATACCAATCCAGGTGAGGCAGGTTTGGTTGGCTCTGATGATGGTGCCATCCGGCAGGGTCGAGAGGTAGCCGCAGGGGGCGCTCTCGTAAAGTTCCTCGGGAGTTTCGATGATTGCCTTTGGGTCTATGCTCACTCTGCTGCCGTCTTGTTGGGAACTGAACTGCGCAGAAAGGCCTCCATGGCGGCAATCGTCTCCTCAGGTGCACTCAGGTTCGGGCAGTGTCCCGTCGCTGTCATCAGGACGAACTCGCTGCTTGGAAGGTTCTGATGCACGTAGTGCCCAACCGCCTCGGGGGCAATCACGTCCTGCGAGCACTGGAGGATTAGAGCCTTTGTCTTCACTTGAGGCAGGTCCGCCCGGTTGTCCGAGAGAAAGGTCACGCGGGCGAAGTGCTTGGCAATCTCGGGATTCGTGCGGCAGAAGCTGTTGGCGAGCTCCTCGCCGAGTTCGGGACGCTCCGGGTTGCCCATGATCACCGGCGCCATGGTACTTGACCAGCCCAGATGATTGCTATCGAGCGAATCGAGCAGGCCCTCGATATCCTCCTGCTTGAACCCGCCGACATAATCGCCATCGTTGATGTAGCGGGGCGATGGCCCGATCATCACCAGACGGTCAAACCGTTCCGGCTCCTGGATGGCGGCCAGAACCCCGATCATGGCACTGACCGAGTGGCCGACGAAGATCACGTCCTTGAGGTTCAACTCGCGGCAGATCGCCAGGACGTCGTCCGCATAGCCTTGAAGGGAGCCGTATCGGACCTGGTCGAAGGCGGTCTCATCCGACTGGCCGTGGCCAACGTGGTCGAAGAGAACGATCCTGTAGCGGTCCTCGAAGGCCGGCGTGATGTAGCGCCACATGTTCTGGTCGCAGCCATAGCCGTGGGCGAAGAACATGGGCTGCTGACCCTTGCCGGCAATCTTAACATTGTTTCGCTGAAAAACGAGAGACATGGCGCTTGATGTAAATTGAGAGACCAACAGGCAAGAACGCTCACTGATGGGGGAGCGGGTTGCGAGCCGTGCAATTGGACTCCACTAAGTAGATACGCTGGCTCTTATTTCAACGCACAAGGATTCCACATCAGCCATTCCGCACTGAGCGAGTTTTCGTGTGCCGAGACCTAGTGTTCGCTGCTCAAGACAGTCAGCAAAGGTCCGGATCGGGTCAGGCAGTGAAATTCGCCGACCTTAAGGAAGGTCTGGTTACGTGAGGATTGCTGCCCTCCGGCTAACGTCTCAGGTGTGCCAGTTGCGGACCTTACCTCTATTCAGACCCTCTCACCTAAGAACTGGTCTAACGGGATCTCCCGCCACTTACGCAGGGTCTCAGTCTCGCGCCAGAACCAATTCATCTCGTTACAATGCTTTCCATTTCCGCAAAGCCCGTCCATCGAGAGGTTGCGGCAAACGAAGTGCCGACCCCTCAGCGATTATGGGCGACGTACAACCATCGTCAGGACAAACACGGCCCCGGCCGCGGCTGTGACAATACCGACGGGAAGCTCCTGAGGGGCAAGGATCAAACGACTGATAAGGTCGCCACCCAAGAGGAGAAGCGCTCCAAGGATCGCCGTTGTTATGATCATTGGCCTGTGTCGCACCCCTACAAGCGCCTTGGCCATATGAGGAACCATAAGCCCAACAAAGCCAATGACACCAGCAAGCGCAACAAAGGTCGCTGTCGCAATTGCTGAGAGGAAGAAGATCACGAGCCGCAATCGTGGCACATTGATCCCAAGCGACGATGCTGTCTCCTCTCCGGCGAGCAGTCCATCGAGCTTGCGATGGAACAGGATGCCCGTTCCGAGGGCAATGACGAGACCAAGGAGCGCAAGGAGAATATTGCTCCAGTTCGCTAAGCCGAGCCCTCCAAGCGACCAGAAAAAGACCGAGTGAGCGGCCCTCTGATCGCCCGCAAAGACGAGATAGCTCGTGATGGCTCCGAACAGAAAGGAAACGGCGAGGCCTGCAATGATGAGCTTTTCCGGACCTCGCTCGCGCTGGTTCGTGACCAGGGTGAGAACGGCCCCCGCCGACAGCATCGCTCCAGCAAACGCTGCAAGCGGCGTCGTCCACGCCCCGAGACGATCGCCGAAGTGCGATATCACGGCGACCGCGCCGGCGGCCGCCCCGGACGAGAGACCGAACAGGAATGGATCGGCCAGATCGTTTCGGGTCGTGGTTTGCAGGAGCGCGCCAACCACGGCCAGCCCCGCGCCGACGCAGGCCGCGAGGATGACCCGCGGCAGGCGGAGCTCCAGCACGATCCGCTGGACAGCCATCGGCACATCCGAGGCTGAATCGGGCGACAATGGTGCTGCCAGCGATTGCCAGACCTGTTCGAGCGGCAGCACCGTCGAACCGAAGGCGACGCCGAGCACCATCAGGGCGATGATGCCGGCGCCGCCCAGGCTCCAGATGAGGGCAAGGCGTATTCTCACTGCGACTTCGGCTCTTGCAGCGCCTTTGCGAGCTTCTCGATCGCCTCGATATTGGCCGGTCCCGGCGTCAGCTCGCCATAGCGGAGCGGCAGGAAGCGCTCGTTCCTGACGGCTGCCGTTTCCTTCATGGCTGGATGGTTCTTGAGAAAGTCCAACAGCTTGCGGTAGCCGGTATCATCTTGGTAGTCGAGGAGGATGAGGAACTCGGGATCCCTTGCTGCGACTGTTTCCCACGAGCTCGTGCCCCAGCTCATTTCCACATCATCGAGGACGTTGCGGCCTCCTGCGGCCTCGATGAGTGCGGTGGGCATGGCGAACTTGCCCGCCGTGAAGGGCTTATCCTCGCCCGAATCATAGACGAAGACCTTCAGGGGCTTGTTGTCCTTTGCCTTGCCTGCGGCATCGGCGACCCGCTGCTTCCAGCCTGCGACGAGGTGAGCTGCATCGTCCTCCTTTCCGAAGATGCGCCCGAGAGCAAGCACGTCCGTATAAAGGAGATCCAGTGACGCCCGTGGCCGGGACTTGTCAGCATGAGCGCAACTCTCGGTCAGGATGTAGGTTTTGATCTGGTGCTTGGCGAGCGTATCGGGCGTCACGTCTCCACCGGGCTTCATGCCATAATACCACCCGGCGAAGAAGAAATCGGGATTGGCTCCGACAACGTTCTCCAAAGACGGATTCTTGGGCGCAAGCTCCGGAATCGAGCCCTGCGCCGCCTTGAACTCGGGCCCGACCTTGTACCAGCCGGTGATGCCCGTCAGGCCGACGATGTTGGGCTGAAGGCCCAGGGCAAAGGCCATCTCCGACATGTTGAGATCATGGACGACGGCCCGCTTCGGCGCCGCCTCAAAGGTCAGGGTCCGGCCGCAGTTCTCGACCGTGACCGGGTAGGCTGCGGCTTGTTGAGAAAAGCTCAGAAGGACCAGGGTCGATAGGCCGAAGCCCATCGTCATCATGCGAGACAGCATTCTCTTTTCCTATGGTAAGTGTTTGGGCTTTCAGCACGGCTGCGGAACGTCGAACGCCAATGAGGTCCGTCCGGTAGCCGGATTGGTGATCGGGAAAGAAACCATGTCGAACACGTCGCGCACGATCGGCGACGCGAGCGCTCTGTCCGGCCGGTCATGCGCGATTAGGCGGCCGGCCTTGAGGATGGCCACCCGGTCCGCGAACGGGCTCACCAGCATGAGATCGTGCAGCACGGCGATGACGGTGATCCCCAGATCGCGCACGAGCGACAGAAGGTCCGCTCGCGCACGGGGATCGAGATGATTGGTGGGCTCGTCCAGAAGCAGGATCGAGGGCTCCTGCGCGATAGCGCGAGCCAGCGCGGCACGCTGACGCTCGCCTCCTGAAAGGGAGCCGATCGTCCTGGCCTCCAGACCGATCAAGCCAGTCTTCGCCATCGCGCTCGAGACGATATCCCGCTCCTGTTGGCTGGTTTGACGGCCGTAATGCGGAAGGCGTCCAAGCGCGACATACTCTCTGACGGTTAGCCTGGGGTCGGGCTGATCGATCTGGTTGACGACCGCGAGACAGCGCGCCCTCTCGAGCCTCGTCAACTTCTCCAAGGGCAGGCTATTTAGCCTGATACTGCCGCGGGCTGGTGTCACATACCCCGTCAGCAGGCGAAGGAATGTCGTCTTGCCTGCCCCGTTCGGGCCAATGACCGCCAGCCTCTCCCCCTGCGCGATGGACAGGGAAACACCGTCGAGCAGAGTGTAACCGTCCGCAGAACGGACGCTGACATCCTCGCAAGACAACGCCGCGACAGTGTTGGGCTCTTCAGCCATCCTTGGACTCCCTACGGTTGAGGAGTCGATGGACGCGTGCAGGAGAGATGGCTGTGCCATCCGCAAGCGACCGACCAGGACACCCCGCCTGTGGACGTTTTTTGCATGACGGCAGGTCTCCTGGCTCGCGGGTCGTCGCTGTCCACGGCCTTCCCAGCGCGAAAGCGCCAGTGGCTGGTTCGTGGGTGGCTCACCGCCTACAGTTGCGGGGGCAGCCGCGGCATAGGCGAATGGTCGCCGCACCGCGTTCCCTTTTGATCCTCACATGAGGAACCGTCCTGGCCAGGGTATGCGGTGCGGCCAAGCTTGGCAAGGCTTAAGGCTAGCCGCCGCCACCGTTGGCGAGGTTCGCCGGCATGCCCTCGATCGGAAGATCGAGCCCCTGCTGGAGGCTGCCCAGGCTGTACTCGCGGATCCGCTTGTTCACGGGATCGCTGATGAAGGCGTTCTCGCCGACGATCGCAAGGGACGGCGTCGGCGTCCTGGCACCGTACGCACAGTCGAAGGCCGGGACTGCATCGAATTGAGCAATCTGCTTCCAGGCCGGCGATGCGTCATAGATCCGCAGCTTGCCATCCGCCGTCAGGTTGGCCACGCGCTTGCCGTTGGACGAGACCTCGAACTGGCACACAGCCTGCCCATCCGGGACTTGGAAGATGTCCTGTGCCGTCAGGGCAGCGGCCTTGGGATCGATACGGATCAGGGCATCGTAAGGACCCTTGTTGCCATAGTTGGCAATCAGGTACTGACCGCCCTCCCGGGCCTTGATCGTCGACGAACGACGATTGTCCGGATAGGCCACGCGGCGGGCCTTCCATTGGCCGCGATCCTTCCCCAGAACGAGAATGCCTCCGGCCTGCACGTTATCCTCAGGTCCTTGCGCGCAACCGAAGACATGGACGTTGTTCAGGGCCGCGTGCCCATGGAACTCCTTGCATGATTTCTGCGGGTCAGACAGATCGTCGAAGGACGCCACGACTTTCCAATCCTCACCCTTGACGATCCGGAAACCGTTCGAGCGCGAGCTCGCTGTCTGGTCACCCTTGGCATAGGGCTCGTTATGGGTGGAGACGAGCCACTCGTCCGTGCCGAGCGCAAACGCGATGCCGTGCTGTGGGGCAGGACTCTTCCAGGTTCGCGTCGTCGGCTTTGCTTTGCCAAGGGTGTCGAGCTTGATGAAGGTCGCGCCTGGTTCGCTCGCGCGCTCCCACGGCCGGTGACCATCGAAGAACACGGCGATCCAACCGTTCTCGGAGACGACATGGGCGGGCTTGTCGCCACGCAGAGTATAGTCGAGCAGCTTGACCTCACCCTTTTCGACATCGGTGTGGTCACCGTGCGACTCATAAATCAGGCCCGTGTCGAGGAAGCGAACGGTGCCAGCATCGTCGCCTGTCTTGATGACGGTGTAGCGGCCCTCCTCCGTCGTGGCGAGCACGGGATTCGGCTTCGGCATCTCGAAGCCATGGGTCACCTCGCCGCTGTCGAGATCGAGGATGCTGACCTTTGGCTGCTCGTGATCGGCAAACACGAGGCGGCCGCGGGAGACCGCGTGATCGTGCGCGAATGCAGCCCCTGCGAGCACCGCAAGGGATGGTCCGATGGCCAGCGTCAGCTTCGTCATTCTGTTCATGCAACTGCCTCCTTGTCCGCAGCGGTGGAATGAAGCCCCGGAGCACGGCTCCCCGGATGGGCCTCCGCTTAGTATAGTATACTGTACGTACAAGCAGCGTATAATGTACGTCAAGAGACAGCACGAACTCTCATGTGGTGTAGGGGTATTTACTCTCAGGGCTGAAGTCAGTACCGAGACATGGACATCCCGGGCTCCCGACCCGCACCTCAGCGCTCAGGCGAAGAGCGGCCGCAGGCACCTGCGGCCGCTCTGAGGCTAGGCGGCTTGAGCGCGCTTGCCGGAGAGGAGCCAATCCAGAGCCAGCATCACCAGCAAGGAGGCACCCACGAGGGGGAACACAATGCCGCCGATCACGAGGATGACGATCAATCCCCGGAACACACGACGATCTGCCGGGGCCGGCGGCACACCGAGCGACCCCGAGGGCCTGCGCTTCCACCACATCACGGCGGCCGAAACGGCCAGCACCACGATCGCGACACAGACCGCCAGCAGGAAGAGCTGGTTCGCCAGGCCGAACTGCTGGCCCATGTGGACGTTGATGCCGAACTCCAGCCATTTACCGAGCGGACCATAGTCGGCATAGCTCATGTCGAGGAGCGGCTTGCCGGAGTACTGGTCGAGGTGGACGACCCGCTGTTGCTCGACGTCGTCGGGATAGACGGAAGCCGAGTAGACGCCCTTGGCCGACGTCGGGATCGCGACTGTGTAGCCTCGGTGCAGGCCCAGGCCGTCGACGATGCTAACGGCCTTGTCGAGCCCGATGGGCTCGGTACCGTGTGCGTGGCCTCCGGATTCCGGAACCTGTGCCTGCTCCAAGGACCAGGTGGTTGGGCTGACGTGGCCTAGGTGCTCGTCGGACATCGGCACCGCCACGCGCACGCCGGCCGGATAGCCGAAGTTGTGCCCGTTGGCCCACTCGTTGACCTTGCCGCCCCAGACGTTCGACCACGGCATGCCGGTGATCGCCAGGAACACGATGAAGAAGCCGACGAAGAGGCCGGTGACTGCATGGGTATCGCGCCAGAACACACGCTTGCCGGGCGTGCTCCGGATTGAGACGACGCCTCCCGTCTGGCGACGCGGCCACCAGAGATAGATGCCGGTTCCCACGAGGAGGATCGACCATCCCGCGGCGATCTCGATGAACGCCCTGGTGACAGTCCCGAAGTACTTCAGGCTGTGGAGATAGCGGATCGTCCACATGATGGTGCCGCGATCCGGCAGGGATCCCAAAACCTGACCGCCATAAGGATTGACGTAGACTGCCAGCCGCTCGCCGGATGCCGTGTTGACCGTTACCTCGGCGGAGGAAGTCGGCGTCGCTGGGTCGATGAACTTGACGGCCGTGCCGGGATAGGCTGCCAGGGTCGCGGCCACCACCGCCGAGGGTGCCACCTTGGTCGCGGCTTCTTGCACCTCGACCCGCTTGAGATCCGCGTGGACGAGGCCATCGATCTCATCCTTGAACAGATAGAGACCGCCCGTGATCGCGAGCGTGATGAGGAAGGGCAGCACCAGAAGGCCCGCGTAGAAGTGCCAGCGCCAGACAGCGCGATAGAGATTGGACGAGCTGCTCTGCGGGCGCGCGACATCGCGGCCCCAGCTCAGGGTTTGGTCGGACATAGATGTTGCTCAGGTCAGCGTCGAGGGACGCAGCACGAAACCTTGCCGCCCTCACAGAGCGGCGAGTGAAGGGAAACGTAGCTCAGGCCAGCCGAGGTGGGGCTCTCGCTTCCGCGACATGCAGCCGTTCGTAATACCTTGCGGGCAACAGCGGCCCGCCCTTGGCATCAACCTCGTGAAAGATTTCGAGGCGTTGGATGACGGGAGGCGTTCCGGGAAGAGCAGCGATCCGGGCAAAGGAAACCTGACACAGGACCGCGCAGAACGCGTGGTGATCGCCGTCCTCGGATGGTGCGGATGGATCGCCGTTCCTGCCGTGATCCGCAAAACTGGAACAGATGACGAAGCTCGGATCCTGGAGAGAGCCTGCCGCTGAACCCTGGGCTATGGCACCGGCCAGTCCCTGAATCGCCAGGAAATAAATCATCGCGGCGGCCAGTAGGCCACCGGACCAACGATCCTCCAGGAGCTTCCGTAAGCTCTTCATCCGGCGTTATGGCGCCCTCTTAAGACCCTGTTGGGCCAGTCTCCTAAACTAATGCCCATCAGTGATCAATTTCCCAAGCTGTCAATGAGGCGATTACCCCCCTACAGTCACCGACACGTTTTCCCGTGAGAAAAGCTGACGGACTGGCATGCGCCATCGCCCTTCTCCACGCTCCAGGGCTCGTTCCAACAGAACGGGAGAAGACGCGCGTGAAATAGCTCTGATCTCCGAAACCGCAGATGAGTGCAACGTCCGCCAGGGGCAATGCCGAGGACAAGAGAAGCCCCTCGGCCTCCTGCACGCGAACCTGCGTCAGGTACTGATGCGGGCTCATGCCTGTCGTGCGGCGGAAGGCCTTGGCGAAGTAACTCGGCGTGAGGCGGCATTCGTGTGCCACATCGGCTATGGTGAGGCGTGTGGCGAAACGTGAATGCATGATTTCCTTGGCGCGCCGCTCCTGCCATGGTGCGAGGCTGCCATTGGCAGGGATGGCCAGAGGATGTAGGCCGCTCAAACGCGTTATGGCGAGCGACAGTCGGTCCTCTGTCGAGACCTGAAGGATGATCTGACTGACCATCTCAAGTTGCTGTTTGAGACGGTGGCCGAACAGGTCGGAGGCGGATCCTGCTTGGACGGGTATCATACCAACGTGCTCCAGTAGGGACACTCCCACAGGCGCGAGATGAGAGCGTCGATGCGAACGGGTCTTGTCCAGATTACGTCTGACCGGCTGCTGGCTACCGCATGGGCGGTGCGTACATGATCCCGCCCTTTGACCAGAGACGGTTCAGCCCCCGGTCCAAGGCCAGCCGCGTCTTGGGGCCGAGGTTCCGGTCGAAGATCTCGCCGTAGTTGCCGACGCTCTTGATGATGTTGAACGCCCAGTCCTTGGAGAGTCCGAGCGCCGGGCCGAACTCGCCCTCCTCGCCCAGCAGGCGCCGCACGTCCGGGTTCGACGACCCACGCATGGCAGTGACATTGTCCTTCATGACGCCTGCCTCCTCGGCGTTGACGAGCGCGAACACGGTCCACCGCACGATGTCGAACCACTGGTCGTCACCCTGGCGCACCCATGGCCCCAGCGGTTCCTTCGAGATGACCTCCGGAAGGATAACGTAATCGTCGGGGTTGCCCAGCGTGAGCCGGCCGGCCGCAAGGGCCGAGATGTCAACGGTATAGGCATCGCAACGGCCTGCCTCGAATGCCTTCACCGTCTCGTTGACTTCCTGGAAGGTGACGGTCTGGACCTTCATGTCGTTGGCACGAAAGTAATCCGCGGCGTTCAATTCGTTCGTGGTGCCTTGCGAGATGCAGACGGACGCACCGCCCAACTGCTTTGCCGACGTGATACCGGCAGACTTTCGCACCATGAAGCCCTGGCCGTCATAGTAGTTGACCGCCGTGAAGTTCAGGCCGAGGGCCGCATCGCGTTGCAGCGTCCATGTCGTCGTGCGGGACAGGACATCAATCTCGCCCGCCTGAAGGGCGGTCAATCGATCCTTGCTCGACAGCGGAATGAACTCAGTCTTGTTCGGGTCACCAAGAACGGCCGCCGCGAGCGCGCGGCAGAAGTCGACGTCCAGGCCTGACCACACGCCCTTGGCGTCCGGGATCGAGAATCCGGCCACACCCTGACTGGCACCGCATCGCAGGACACCGCGCTCCTTCACCTTCTGAAGCGTCGTCGGTCCGCTCCCTTGCGCGTGGAGCGGCGCGGCAAGGACCACGGACATCATCGCGGTCGCGGCGGCAAGAAGTGACCTTTTCATGATTAACCCTCTGGATGCCGCGTTAGTCGTTGTTGGTCCCGCTGAGTGCGGCGAAGAAGCCAGCGAGATCCGTCATGATGTCGGCCTCGTCTTCCAGGCCGATCGAGAAGCGCAGGAGCGGTGCCTTGTCGTCCCAGCGCGTCGCGGTGCGCTGGCCGGACAGGTCGACGGGGGCGACGAGGCTGTTGGCCCCGCCCCAGCTCGCGCCGATCCTAAAGATCCGCAGCCGGCCCAGGGCCTGATCGATCCGGTTGGCGCACTCAGGCCGCAGGGACACGCTGAAGACGCCGGCGGCACCGGAGAAATCCCGCCGCCAGATCTCGTGCCCGGAAGCGGTCGGAAGACCAGGATGGAAGACCCGTGCGACAGCGCGCTGTTCGGCCATCCAGCGCGCGACCGACAAGCCGGCCGCTCCCTGATGGCGCAGCCGGACGGACAGGGTCTGCAATCCCCTGAGCGCCAGCGAGCAATCGTCGGGCGAGACGCCGATGCCGAACGACCGGACGAGGCAACGGATGCGGCCCAGAACGGCTTCGTCCCTCGCCGACACGCAGCCCAGCAGGAGATCCGAGTGGCCGCCCATGTGCTTCGAGACAGCCTCGACCGAGACATCGGCCCCGGCTGCGAGGGGGCGGAACAGGAGCGGAGTGGCCCAGGTGTTGTCGCAGGCAACGAGGATCCCACGGTCGCGGGCCGCCGCCACGATGGCCGGCACGTCCTGGACCTCGAAGGTGCCGGAGCCGGGCGACTCCACCCAGACCAGTCGCGTTTCTTTCGTGAAATGGTGGCTGATGTCGTGACCGATGGGCGGGTCGTAATAGGTGGTGCTCACACCGATGGTCTTGAGAAAGCCATCCGCCAGCGTGCGGACCGGACCGTAGACGGTATCGGGCAGGAGCAGGTGATCGCCCGGCTGCAACAGGCCCAGCAACGCCGCCATGGCCGCGGCCTGCCCCGAGGGCGTGAGGACCGTCCCGGAGGCACCGGCGAGGGCCGAGATCTGAGCCTCCAGCGTCCGCGACGTGGGCGTGCCGTAAAGCCCGTAGCTGTAGGATTGCGGGCCGTTCTTGTGCCTGTTGTGAAAGGCTCCGGCCGTCGGGAAGACGATGGTGGAAGCCCGCTCGACGGGAACCGTAAGGCTCTCGAAGCCCTTCCGGCTGACCGGTGGAACATGGACGCAGAGGGTAGCTTCGTTCATCGACGGGATCCTGGAGCTCTGACCATTTCGCCCAGGATAGGAACCCGCCTTCATCAGATCCAATGACAAGGATCGCGAAGTCTATGCTAAAACCTTATACCAATCGACACGGGTAAGGAGCATGGATCGTGCAGTTCAAGCAGGTAGAAGCCTTCCGCGCGGTCATGATCTGCGGCACGGCATCCCGAGCGGCGGAGCTGCTGGGAGTGACACAGCCGGCGATCAGCCGGCTGGTGGCCGAACTCGAACGAAGCACCGGCCTGCATCTCTTTGAGAGGATCAAGGGGCGTCTTGCCCCGACGCCCGAGGCTCAACTTCTGTTCCGGGATGTCGAGGCCTCCTTCAAGGGACTGGAGAGCCTGCGCGCCTCCGCCGCTCGCATCAGGGACTTCGGATCGGGCGACATCAGGATCGCCAGCTTGTCCGCCCTTGGCTCGACCCTGGTGCCGGCGGCCATCCGCCACTTCCTCAAGGCGCATCCGAGGGTGTCGGTGACCTTGCAGATCCATGCCTCCTCGACCGTGAGGGATCTCGTCGCGACCGGGGACGTCGACATCGGCTTGGCGGCGGACGAGATCGACGCCTCCGGCGTGGTCCATCAGGTCTTCGTCACGCCACGGATCCTGTGTGCCCTTCCGGCCGGCCACCGTCTCGCGGAGCGTGCTGTCATCAGGCCGGAGGATCTGCACGGCGAGGCGTTCATCGCCCTGGCGCCGGAGGACACGGTGCGCCGCGCCTTCACAGCCCTTCTCGGCGCGGCGGGCTCGCATCCGAGGATCGTCGTCGAGACACCTTACTCCTCGACGGTTGCCGCTTTGGTGGCCCAGGACATCGGCATCGGTCTGGTCAATCCATACTCGCTGGGCGACGTTGTCCAAAGCCGGATCGTCCTCAAGCCGTTCGAGCCGGCGCTGCATGCGCGCACCCTGCTTCTGCTGCCTCCGGACCGCCAGAAGTCGAACCTCGTCCGCGGCTTCGCCGAGGCGCTCGTCACGGCGCGCAACCGTTGGCGGTCGAGCCACGACATGGCTGCCTGACATCGGTGTCCGCGTTCGGACGAGGCGACGCGGCATTCCTCTCCCTGAGATCAGGGCGCTCGCGCTGCCGGACCGGTGCTCTCGTCCGTCGAAAGCGACCGAAGCCATGTCCCGAACGCCAGCACCCCGATCACGGTGAAGAGCGTTCCACCAAGGGTCCACATGATGACCCCGCCGAGCTGCTGATCCTCGAGGGGCGACAGGCCCCAGGGCCAGGTCGTGCCGAAGTGGGCCTCGAACAGCGGACGCGGCGCCAGGGTCAGCAGGGCGCTGAGAAGGCTCATCTGGACCGTGGTGCCGAAGCCGACCAGGAGCGCCGATGACAGGCCCCCGACGCGATGGAACAGGGCATGCCAGAGCAGCAGGGCCGAGCCAAGTGTCGTGATGTGCATGCTCCAGTAGATGACATCGCTCCGGAGCGTTGCGTCGTACGATCCCGGCAGGTGCCAGGTCCACAGCGCGACCGCGAAGCCTGCCGTTGCCACTATGGGAAGAACTCCGCCACGCACATGCGGTAGGCGGGACGAAACGTGCTTTGAGATCATCGGGAGCAACATTCGCTCCGGCTGCCCAAGAATGATCAACGGAGCCGCGATGAGCGTCAGGAGCATGTGCTGGACGACCCGGGCCGAGAACAACGCGACGCTGAGATTGCACAGGGGTGAGATGAGCGCCACCGCCAGGATGACCCAGCCGGCGTAAAAGCATGATCGCCGATGCCTGTCAGGTACGGTCGTCCTCTGGGTGCCAACTGCATACAAGACGGGGATGACGACCAGGACCGCGATGAGTACCGGATCCAAGTTCCAGGTCAGGTGTCCCGGACCCGGAATGGGAGGGATACCACAATAGGGAACGAATGAGTCCGCGTTCATGAATGCCCGATTCGACCGAGAGATGCACCGGCTGGCCAGCCCCCACGAGGTGGTCCGGTGTCAATGTTAGTGCATGATCGGTCGTGGCGCTACGGCTGGGGTGGCCGGCGGAGTTGGCCGGGGTTGCGCAGCCGGCCATAGCACTGTCTCGGGT
>NZ_JBVVAK010000135.1:0-20615 GCF_055792825.1 Microvirga sp. GN3 | reverse complement strand
AGACGTAGGACAGGTCGGCATGGCCGTCGCCGCGGCGGGACGGGGTGCCGACCGCGATGAAGACCGCCTCGGCGCTCCTGACCGCCTGCGACAGGTCGGTCGTGAAGGTCAGGCGATCCTCGCGCACGTTCTTGGCGACGAGTTCGGCCAGGCCCGGTTCGAAGATCGGGATTTCGCCCCGGTTGAGAGCCTCGATCTTGGCCGGGTCCTTGTCGACACAGCAGACCTCATGCCCAAAGTCCGCAAAGCAGGCGCCGGAGACCAGGCCGACATAGCCCGCTCCGATCATCGCGACACGCATTTGTAATCCCTTACTGTGAAACTGTTGCTTACTCGACCTCGCGTTGGGAAAGACCTACACGGAAGCCGACCAAGAACACAATCTCTCACGTCAGAGACACTCACAAGGATTTCGGCTTTCCACTTTATCCTGTTTCACCGAGACACTTTTTCTCGATTCAATCATCCGCTGCCAAAAATATTATCGTGGCGCATGTGTTGTGCGTTTACAGGCTAACGCCCACGGCAGAGCCGGCCAGTTGCTATTCGGCTCCCGCTCGCAAGGTCAGCTTCTTAGTGATGATCCAGAGCCAGTAGCACTCGATTGAGAGTTTCTTTTAGGCATGCTGATGACGTGAGATCAAGGCGGCAGCCCACCATCAGGAGAAGTTGTATACACATCTGAACTATCTCGCTCGTAGAAGCGGAATAGCTCGGGATTTGGTTAACCTAGTTATTAGGGCACCTGGTCAATGTGCTTCGCAATTTACTTAGTTCCACAAAATGCCTGCCTTGTTCATATCCAGCGCATCATTATGCTTGCACTAATGTCACCTTTAGGGGAGAGGTAAAATCCGAAGAGTTCAGAAACCGAAATTGCCATGAAAAGCGACGACGCCGCAAGGGCTTCACTGGCCGACAAGCTCATCAAGCCTTTCCGAGATAAAGTAAATGGGGGCGCGGCAGACCACGGAGATGATGCTTGGTGGGTTGAAGATATGCTCGACAGGATTGAGCGTGCTATTAACCCCTATCTTACTCCGTCGCTGCAAGATGAATCCGCAACGGAGGAGCCGTATTCTCCCAGTGGGTCAAGCAAGTCAAATAGTGCCGCCCCCATCCCAAATGAGCCAAACGAATTGCTCCAGGCTTAGGGCGAGAACAGGGCTCGAAGCGAAGTGAGCTGAGACCCCTGGCGAAATCACGATGAACTTCGCCGGGGCTACCTAAGGCCGCGACCTGATACCTTCTAGCCCCTCCGCGTTCCCACACAGTTTCGCGCCAAGCATGATTGACCTGTGCCAGCGAATCCTCCTGCGCGCAATGCAACAAGTTCCCTCGTCACAAGATGCTGCTACTCTGACGGCTGGTGAATTGATCCAGTTTGTCCAGTGCTGCTCTACTTTGCTTAAGCATTCCTTCGTCAATGGAATGCTCAGCAAGGCTGGCGGTCAAACGGTCAAAGAGTTTATTGAGATCTTTTAAAAGTCTGCTTCCTTTTGCCGAAAGCTTTATCATGATGACCCTTCGATCCGCTTCTGAGCGTGTCTGAGTGATGTAACCGCGCTCCGTCAGACCTTTGAGATTGTACGAAATATTCGAGCCTTGATAGCTGCCTCGAACCATGAGGTCCTTCGCCGTAACTTCCTCCGGACCTATATTGAGCAGGATCATCGCCTGAACCGCACTGACGTCGGCTACTTTGAGCCGCGTAAGCTCAAGTTGTAGAACGTCGAGTGTGCGGCGATGCAGACGCTCTGCTAGGGCTATGACAGCAAGGTATTCTTCTTTCATTGTTGTTCACACATTACCTAGCTGATTTATAGGAAGGCATTCTGGTATAAGCCCGTTTTTATATTCAACCGGTGCGGGCTGTATATGATTTCCTACTTGAAAATTCTGTCACTATGTTGTGTCATGTCAGCGTTCCTCAAGGATCCGTTCTCCTTAAATCGGTCGTGCTTCTTGGATGTCACAAAAGCGCAGCTTGGGAAAGGTCGATCTCCGCTTGATCAGAGCACTCTTATGAGTATCCACCATTACGGTAGGTGAGTATCCACCATTACGGTAGGTCGCCACACAGTGGCGCTTATGACTCACCTCGGCCCATTTGAGTAGCTATAAGTAAGTATTCCTACGCATGTGAGAGGAATTGGGCCTACTAAACGCTTGAGTATCCCTTCCAAGGGCCTTCCACCCAATGATCACGCCTACGAAGCCCGTGAAAGTAACATACGCACCGCAGCAGAACCGACTTGGACCCCATAGCGGCGCAGATACTGAGAGGGAAGCACTCTCTCGCTTCCTTCAAGAATGGCGTTCAACCCTGTTGGGAGGCGCGTAGGGATTGCGACCAGCGGCACAAGGATGACGATAGCCGCTATTGCCTGCAGAACTGGCTGGCTCTTGCTTGCCGTGAGAGAGAATACCTGAGGCCGATTATTCTCGTTGTTGTGCCGGATGAAAATCACCAGAGTAAGAACCGTATAAAATATCGCGTTCAGGAGAGCGATGAAATAAAACCCCTGGGCGTTTGTTACGCTGCTGAGGACGAGTGCTGGCAGAGCCGATCCAACACTCAACACAACAAAGGGAAGCACGACGCGGACAGGCAGCGCAGCATCCGCCGCTGATCCTTTGGGCGTCACGCGAAACTCAACGGCAGCACCGGTCCACCAATCCCGGAGAGCAGTAACTGTTCCGATCAGAACCCACGGCCACCGGACGAGAGGGTAGAGGGCGCCTTCCCAGCTGAGTACTTTTGTCACCGCCGGCCGGCAATGGCCAAGACGAGCTAAGCGAATAATGACAGCTGTGAGTACCAGGGCAGGCGGTGCAGCGTGCAGGATAAAATCTGGGTAAGTAACGCCTGCAAGATTGAAATCAAACACGAGGGCCGCGACCGGCGTGACAAACATCGCCAACGATGTGAAGGCCAGAAGTGGATACCAGAGTTGGCAGAAGAGAAACTGAAACTTCAGGTGTAGCGGCAGCCTGCCGAACAGACTGGGCGTGTACTGCAGGAGAAGTGTCACCAAGCTGCGCGACCACTGAAATTCCTGGGTAACGAGATCTGCGAAATTTGCCGGTCCATCACCGTGCGCAATGGCATTCATGGCATGAACGCCACGCCAGCCATGCGCCGCCATAAACAAAGTCGTCGAGTGGTCTTCAGCCAACTCAGGGCCTAATCCGCCAATCTCTTTGAGCGCCTTGGTACGGACCGCATAATGCGATCCAATGCAAAGGGGAGTCAGAAGGCCCGTATATCCCGCCTGCATCGCGCCGTGCATCGGAGCCTCAATGAACAGACGGCTGCGCGCCGACCAGCTTGAAGCGGCGTTCTTATCGCAGATACTGGGCGCTGAGACGTACCCCACTCTCGGATCCGCAAAGGGCCGAAGCATCTCCTCCAGGTAGGTCGGATCTGGCACGTGATCGGCATCAAGTTGAGAGACAAAGTCGTAGTTCTCATAGCCGTAGTGATCATAGAAGAATGCGAGGTTGCCCTCCTTGCATCGCGTCCGCCGGGGCCAGGTCTTGCGATGATAGTCTTGACGATCCTTGCGGGTCGAGATTTTGACGCCATGCGCTTGGCACCAAGCTATTGTTTCCGATTGCGGATCTTCATCGGCAAGCCAGGTATCGTGAGGATACGTCTGACGAAGCATAGCCTCTAGGGTCTCACGAACGACTTCAAAAGGCTCGCTTGGAGCCTTCGTGACGACCATGGCGACACGAAGGTCGTGTGGTACCGAGAGGTCCGGGTTCGGCACCTTTCCGAAGTAGAACACGACGAAGAAGAACAACGGGCAAAAGGAAAGCCAGCCTAGAATGAGGCTGGCGAACACATAGCGGCCCGTGCCGATGTTGTGCTCAGGCTGGAACCACCACAACCAAAAAATCGCGAGAGCGATTAGCCACACGAGACCAAGCATGCCGAACACTAACTTGTCCGTGGGTCTCAGAAGCGGAACGAGAAACGACTCGCGCTTATTCGTCGCGAGTTCGGAGACGCGCATCGGAATCATAGTAGTACTCGGCCGTGGAATGACGCTCAGGCGGTCGCTTGGAGACGAGCAGACAGGTTTAGTCCGAAGTGCGGGGCCGCCGTCTCAATGATGGTGTTTATATCGGAATAGCGAGGCGTAAAACCCAGTTTCTCACGCATTAACGCGCCATCAGCGTAAAGCGCAGGAGGATCGCCCGGGCGGCGGTCGCGTGACACTGTAGGGACAGCGCGGCCGGTGATACGGGTGACCGCACCAACAATTTCGCGGATCGAAAGCCCAGTTCCCGTTCCAACATTCACGGCGAGACTATCACCTCCATCCAAGAGATAGCGCAGTGCAATCAGGTGCGCCTGTGCGAGATCACTGACATGGACATAGTCGCGGACGCATGTTCCGTCTCGCGTAGGGTAGTCTTCGCCAAACAATTCGAAGTTCTGAGTTACCCCCGAGGCCGCCATGAGGATGCGCGGGATCAGGTGGGTCTCAGGGTCATGTCGCTCACAGAGCTGTCCATCGAGATCTGCACCACAGGCGTTGAAATAGCGGAGTGCGACGTACTTCATCCCGGAGGTGTTCTCAAGGTCGCGCAGCATCATCTCACCGATCAACTTGCTACCTCCATAGGGATTGATCGGTTGTTGTGGGGTATCTTCTCGAATGGGAAGTTCTGCGGGTACGCCGTAGGTGGCGCAACTGCTTGAGAAGATTACCTTGTTGATCCCCGATGATTTGCATGTATCGAGTAGCGACAACGTCCCCATGACGTTGTTGCGGTAGTACAGAGCCGGATCGGCAACTGACTCCGCGACGGACGCCACTGCAGCAAAATGCATGACAGCAATTGGCTTGAACGAGTCAAGTGCTAGTTTCAGTCTTCCGCGATCAAGGATATCTCCTGTCACCAAAGGTCCCCAGCGGACTGCGTCACGGTGGCCTGTCGAGAGATTATCGTAGGTGACAGGGTCAAAACCACGGGCAGCCAGGAGCTTACATACATGACTGCCAATGAACCCTGCACCGCCGGTCACAAGAATAGCGTGGGGCATCACCTGGCCCTCACTTCGTGAATGAGTTCTTGCTCATCGTGCAGAGTAGGCTCTGCCAGGACGGAGTCGAAGTAATCGATCGTCTTCGCCAGCCCCTCCTGTAAGCTAACCCTTGGGACCCAGTCGAGGTGCCTTTTCGCCTGGCTGATATCCGGCTTGCGCTGCCGCGGATCATCAACCGGCAGCGGGTGATAAACGATACTGGACCGCGAACCAACCATGTTGATCACCATGGCCGCTAAATCGCCGACGGTGAACTCACCAGGATTGCCCAAGTTAACAGGGGAATCGACGCTGTCAGCGGATTCCATTAGTCGTATAAGGCCGTCAACCAAATCGGAGACGTAGCAGAATGAGCGGGTCTGCTTCCCAGAGCCATAGACCGTGATGTCTTCGCCGCGCAACGCTTGCACGATGAAGTTGGAGACGACTCGACCATCGTCCGGACGCATCCGCGGACCATAAGTGTTAAAGATACGTGCCACTCGCACGCACAGGCCATAAGTGCGGGCATAATCAAAGAAGAGCGTCTCGGCGCAGCGTTTGCCTTCGTCGTAGCACGCGCGTGGCCCAATCGGGTTCACGTTGCCCCAGTAGCTCTCCTGTTGAGGATGGACATGCGGATCACCGTAGATCTCCGACGTAGAAGCCTGCAGCACGCGAGCGTTGGACTTGCGTGCAACCTCCAGAACATTCAACGCACCAAGAACACAGGTCTTCGTTGTCTGAATTGGGTCGGCTTGGTAGTGCGGCGGAGAAGCAGGGCACGCCAGGTTATAGATCTCGTCGAACGTGCCTAAGTCGAAGGGAAGCGCGATGTCGTGCTCTACGACTGTAAGATCGTTGCGGTCGCCCAAGTGTTGAAGATTATGGTGCGCACCGGTGCTGAAGTTATCGAGGCACAGAACGCTGTGGCCAGCGCCAAGGAGGCGTTCCACTAGGTGGGACCCTAGGAATCCAGCGCCGCCGGTGACCAGGATGCGCTTTCCTTTCGGGGCGCCTGTGGAAAAGTCCGTCGAGGAGGAAGCAAATGAGGCATGGAGCCTTTGCTGCCGAAAGTGCGATGGGCTGCCGCTGCTCATGATGTTGCCCTAGCAAGAGGAGAGGGGAGGTCTGTAAGGTCGGCGGGCGGTGACGTTGGCCACAGTCAGCCTTCCTCTGCGGCAGCTCATAGCGCACCTTCACATTTTAGTAAAATTTTATTTAATTTTTCTTAAAATCGCTTGATAGCGCTCGGCGCTCGCACTAGCTTGTCGGCTAACGCGTGATGATCACGCACGTCTGTGTTCTCATTATGGGAGGTGAACAATGTTCCGTTCATTCGGAATCGCTCTTGTGGGCAGCGTGGCGCTTCTTGCTTCATCTGTCAGCGCCTTCGCCCAAGCTAATCGTGGCCCACAGTGCACCCCTCCTGTGCAAAACATGAGCCTCTACGATAACTGCCGACTGGTCTCTCTCCAGACGGGGATGGTCTGCCGTTGCGATGTTCGTCAAAAAACTGCGCATCGTTCACCGGTATGGCTGGCTGCGGTCCGTGGCGCTGCTAGCAACCGGAACACTCCAGTTGCAACGGCAGTTCCCGCTCTAACGCAGCCGATCACGGGGCTCGGACGATCGGACGAGCGCGTGCTGACCGAGGGCGAACTTAGACAAATCTACAGTGGCAAGACTTGGGTCTGGTCTGATGGAGGCGGATATTTCGACTCTAGCGGCTCATTCTTTGCGGCCGTCGGCAGCACCCCGACATCGGCGTTCCTTGCTCGAGGAAGGTGGATGGCAGGCAGTCAAGGCGAACTGTGCTTTCAGGCGCTCTGGAACGGGCAAATTGGCAAGAACGCGGAAACGACCTGCTTCTACCACAAGGTGGCGAATGGGGACATCCTGCAGAAGAAGGGGCAGGATGGTGAATGGTACACGTTCAGAAACGCGCGTCTTCGCCCGAAAGACGAATTCCGTAAGATCGTCATAGGCAATCGTATCAGCGACAAGATGAGCAGCATCCGATCAAAATTCCTGTACGGCGTCATTATGTGATGCACGATCTGACACATCGCTACTCAGTGGATCCGGCTGGGCTCCTCAAGGGCACTCTGGCACCGCAATCGGCGACACGCAGCACAAGCCCAAGATAAGAACATGAATTCCCTTCCTAAATTAACTATCTCAGCGCTATCTACATTCTGGTGCGTGTTCGTGGTTGCTGGTCAGTCAGCAATTGCTGATTCTGGTACCAAGACAGGTGCGAAGGCGCCAACGCCGAAGGAAGTCTCATCAGGGCGTCCAATGTCTGCCACAGAGTTGCGCCGCCTATATAGCGGCAAAACCTGGCTATGGGAGAGCGGGGGCGGTTACATGGATCCGAGCGGCCGCTTCGATGCGGTGTCGGGCAGCAATCGCGCTCAAGCCACTATGACAAATGGCAAATGGCGTACAAGCAGCAAGGGACGAATGTGCTTCCAAGGCATATGGATGACGCAGTCCGGTAAGAGTCGCTCCGAAACCTGCTTCACGCATTATGTCTGGGGCGAGGTGATTTACCAGCGGCGGGAGCCCAATGGCGCCTGGTATGCGTTCAAGCGTTCCCCTGTCGGCGAAGCAGACGAGTTCAACAAGATCGTTGACGGTAACCGTGTGGCAGCCCTGCTGCGGTCGCAACAGGCGTCGTCTGACCAGAAGCGGAAGTGAAAGTCCATCATCCGTGCTTCACGTGAGGCTATCCCAATGAAACTCGAGCTTGGACTTGTCGCCCTCGCCTGTGTTCTGTTATCGGCTAATGTTCAATGGAGCGCCCAAGCCGACGGAGCTCCGGCGCACCCCAAACTTGGAGTCTACGATCCCCATCAACTTCTCAAAGACGAACGGGATATCTCCATCGAACATGCCTTCGTGTACTGGCAGGTATTCGACTCGGACCAGTTCAAGACATTCGCAGCCAATGCTATACAGCGTGGCCGGCAAATCATGGTGACGGTGGAGCCCTGGACGCGCGCCGCAAATTGGAAGGACGGACGCGAGTCTCTCCTGTCAGACGTTCGAAATGGAGCATTCGACAAGGAAATCAAATCGATCTGTCATGCAATCGGCAGTGCTGCTGCTCCAGTGATGGTGAGCTGGGGCCACGAAATGGATGAGCAAGAAGGTCGCTACCCGTGGGCCAATCAGGAGCCGGAGACATACAAGAGCGCTTACCGGTACTTTGTCGATCAATGCAAGCCCTATGCGCCGAATGTTCGCTTCGGATGGACCCCAAAAGGGGAGGAGACCATGGGGGCCTATTATCCCGGCGACACATACGTAGATTTCATTGGGCTCACTCTTTTCGATGCACAGGCCTGGAATCGTGATCACCGGGATTGGCGCAGTTTTGAAGACAAGTTCGGATCCCTGCACGCCCGCGTCGCGGACAACGGGAAGCCGATCGTTCTCGCGGAGTTCGGCGTCGAGGGCGACGACGAGTACCGGGAGGCTTGGCTCTCCTGCGCTCGAGAGCGGCTTGGAAAATTCGATCGCATCGAAGCGATTGTCTACTTCAACGACAGAGAAACATGGCGCTGGCCCAAACCCTATGGCCATCCTGATTGGCGGATCGCGAACAGCGACTTCTTCCGGTGTCGCCCTAGGATGATGTCTGCACTCACGCAGCTCAAATCAGAGCCGCCTGCCGCCTTGGCCGGCTCAAGTGCGCGCTAGCCAGCGGTCCCAATTGCAGCGATAACAAAAAGGCCCGGGGTGACCCGGGCCTTTCGTGAGCGCGTGACGCGCTGGGTCTTAGTAGGTGCCGAGGCGGAAGTTCAGACCCGCACGGATCACGCCGAACTCGGCATCGTCGTCGAAGCCCAGGATGCTGTTGTCGTCCTGATCGAGGTTAACGTACAGGCCTTCGACCTTGGCCGACAGGTTGTTGGTGAAGGCGTACTCGAGACCACCACCGACGGTCCAGCCGGTAGCATCGTCCGCGAAGGCGAAACCACCGGTGGCGTAGATCAGGGCGCGGTCGAAGGCCACACCGGCGCGAGCGCGCACCGTGCCGAACCAGTCGCTGCGATCGAAGCCGACAACCGTGCCGTCAGCGAGGATGAGGTCATCATCACCACCGAAGTCGGCGTACTGGATGTCGCCTTCGAGACCGACCACGAACGAACCGATCTGGTAGTTGTAGCCAGCCTGGGCGCCGCCGACGAAGCCGCCCTCGTCGTTCAGGTCGAAACGACGGCCATCAAGCGTCGTGATGCTGTCATTGGTGTTCCAGCCGTAGCCGGCGTTCACACCGACGTAGAAGCCGGTCCAGGTGAAGACCGGAACAGCAACTGGAAAATCTACCGTCCGGGCTGGGAGATCGGCGGCAGAAGCGCTAGCGGTCAGGCCGAGGAGGGTCGCGGTGGTAAGCAGCAGGGCTCTCATGTCGTGTTCTCATTGAAAATCGATGCCCACCTCAAGTATTTGGTTAACCTTAATAAAAGGTAACATAAATGGCAGATGCGGCCCGGCTGCGCTCTCGGGTCATGGCGCCAGGATGGGATAGGGAGGCAAAATTAACGATTTCTAGGACTACCGATTGTAAGCTTGTGACGTTTGTGGCCTAGTGGTGTCTAGAGGGAACTGACGCATCGAAGGCCGGAGCCATGCATCGGATTGATCATCCTGAGAAGATTGGGATCAGTCTTTGGGACAAAGACGATCAAGGCACAGCCCTCAATGACGTCGACCGTGCCAACTTCAACTGGTACTACAATTGGGATTATCGGGCACTCTGGGACGTCGACATCGCGCCTGACCGCGGTCAATTTGTTCCGATGGTGTGGGATGAGACTTTCCTGACCGAGCAGGCCTTGGCGCATATCAAGACATCAGGGGCGACAACCCTGCTCGGCTTCAACGAGCCTGATGACCTTCGCCAAGCGCATATGACTGTGGAGCAAGCCATTGCACTTTGGCCCCAACTGCAGGCGACAGGGCTGCACCTTGGATCCCCTGCGACCACAAAGAATGGTGCCCTCGGTGCGGACTCTTGGCTCGGCCGATTCATGGCTGAAGCGGACAGGCAAGGCCTACAGGTCGACTTCATCACCGTGCACTACTATTCCACGGATGGGGATGTGGATGCCTTCAAGAACTGGCTCGAAGCTGTCTACAAGCAGTACAAGAAGCCGATTTGGGTGACGGAGTGGGTGCTTGCTGACTGGGACAACCCGGGTCGGTTCACGCCCTCCGAGCAAGCTGCTTTTGCGCGCGCTGGGACTGAGATGATGGACGACCTTCCGTTTGTTGAAAGACATTCTTGGTTCGCCGCATACGAGGGCGGCGATGGGTGGCACCTGAACAGCGGCCTTTTTGATTCCAGTAACGAACTCACGCCAGTTGGGCGGGTCTTTGCCGAACTTAATGGGCTCCTTGTGGACCATGTCATCGAAGGTGGCGCTATCAAAGGTATCTTAGATCAGAACTACCTCATCGGGACTGCTAAGGCCGACCGAGTTGTTGGGGCGAGTGGCCACGATCAACTCTTCGGCGAGGCAGGGAATGACACCCTGAGAGGGCAGGGGGGGGATGACATCCTCTCAGGAGGCTTGGGACAGGACAAACTTTATGGCGGCAAAGGACGGACAAACCAAGATGCTTTCGTGTTCGACACCAAGCTAACTTCCAAGGCCACTGCAAATAAACATAAAGACATCATCTCCGATTTCGGACCCAAATACGATGCGCTGTGGTTCGACAATGTATCCTTCACAAACAAGGCAATTGCCAACTTCCTCAAGGGCAAGGCTGCTTCACTCGCGACACCTGTCAAGATGAAGGCAGGCTTCTATCGGACAGGGGACAAAGCCCTGGATAAGGATGACTTTTTCGTTTGGAATCCGAAGACTAAGAAGCTGTACTGGGATGAAGATGGGTCTGGTTCAAAGGCGATGGTTGAAATAGCCACCCTCAAACTACAGAAGGGCGAGGGATCAACCCTGTCCTATAAAGACTTCTTCTTCGTCTAAGAGACAGAAGTGGTCATTAAAGAATTGATGTAGCAGACGCCTCCATACGGAATGGCCGATTAGCCTTGCACCCTTGTCTGACCCATACCCGCACCCCAGATGGTCGCTACTTCGTGGCGTGACAGAGTAAACATTCGGTGTGCGGGGATGCGGAAGCCCGGCTGAACGCCGCACGACCAAACCTTCGGCCTGGGCGCGAGCGGTCCATGACCTGAAACGGCGGCTCCGGTGGGAGCGGCAGCGTCAGGTGCTTCTCCAATTCAGTCATCAAATCCGCGATCACCGTGTTGTCGTTGCGCAGCCGCTGCAGTTCTGAATCGAGCATATTGGGTGTCTCCTGTGCCTTTCCGGGGACTGCCAGCTTCTGGATTTTGGATGCTCTGCTCCCGAGGCTATTGGGGCATGACAACAGTCAGGTAAGGCGCTGAGGGCTTCTCGTTCGCCCCGACCGGACCCAGCACCTGGTTCCTGATCGGCTTCAGACTCTTCAGGTAGCCGGCCAGGGCTTTGGCATCCTCATCCGTGAGCTTGCCGTAGGAATGGGACGGCATGATCGGCACGAGCTGGCGACCATCCGGTCTGACGCCGGTCCGCACCGCCGTGATGATGTCGGCGTCGCTCCACCGGCCCAGCCCTGTCTCGGGATCAGGGGTCAGGTTGGGTGGGTAGAAGATGCCGAGGCCGGGGATCTGGAAGCCGACTTCTGAACCGGCCAGGGGCCGCTGCAGATCGGGTTTGCCGAGGAAGGTGCCGGGCGTATGGCAGCCGGTACAATCCATGATGGTCACCAGGTACTCGCCGCGCTGCGTTTGGCTCTGTGCGAAGGCCGGCGGAACTGAGAGGCTGCATGCTGCCAAAGCGGGGAGCATAAGGATCTGTGGGGCGGTCGGTGATGGACCGGATTTCAGGGTCTGGCTATCACACCATGATAACCGGCCCACCAGATGAGGGCTGCCCCAGTGCGGCAGAGCTGCCCCACAATTCCTCATGCTCCCCCAGAGGGCCTGCAAGCCCCTCTTGAAACCCCGAAAAACCGCTCCTATCATCATTTGTGCCAAGGCCCTCAATGGCTTGGCGGATCGGGCGCTGGCAGGTGTCCGGCGCCCTTGTGGTTACGTTGCTCATTGGAGGATGTAGCTATGAGAACAGCGTTTGATTTCTCTCCCCTGTACCGCTCCACGGTCGGCTTCGACCGGCTGTTCGACCTGATTGACCAAACGGCCCGGCAAGACGCCTCGCCCCATTGGCCGCCGTACAACGTCGAGAGGATCGGCGATGATCAGTACCGCATCACGATGGCGGTGGCCGGGTTCTCGCCCGACGAGATCGAGATCACCCAAAAAGAGAACGTGCTGGTCGTGGCAGGCCACAAGCATCCGGAGCAGGAGAACGGGCAGTTCCTGCATCGCGGCATCGCCACGCGCGCCTTCAAGCAGAGCTTCAGCCTCGCTGACTACGTGAAGGTACGGGAGGCGAAGCTTGAGAACGGCCTGTTGACGGTCGACCTCGTGCGTGAGGTGCCGGAGGAGATGAAGCCCCGTCGCATCGAGATCGGGACCGGCGGTGCCCCCAAGACCATCGAGCACGACAAGGCAGCCTAACGGCTTGATCAGGGGTGAGGTCGACGCTGGTCAGGGATCGGCGCTGACCTCATCCGCTTGGCTCGAACTGAACAGACAAGGAGGATTCGTTATGAACATGCGCGATCTCATTCCCTGGGGTCGCAACGAGCAGACGACCCCGAGCCGCTATCGCGAGGAGGGTGACCCCTTCATGACCCTGCATCGCGAGATGAACCGGCTCTTCGACGACGTCTTCCGCGGCTTCGACATGGCTCCGCTCAGTAGCATGAGCCGGATGGCCAGTTGGCCGCATGTAGAGGTCATCGAGAACGACAAGGATGTCCGCATCTCGGCCGAGTTGCCGGGCCTTGAGGACAAGGATGTCGAAATCTTGATGGGTGGCGGCGTCCTCACCATCCGCGGTGAGAAAAAATCCGAGGTCGAGGATAAGGAGCGCGCTTTCAGCGAGCGCACTTACGGCCGCTTCGAGCGCCGCATCCCGCTCGCCTGGGAGGTCGAGGAGGACAAGATCGACGCCAGCTTCAAGAACGGCGTTCTGACCGTCACCCTGCCGAAATCGGCCGAGAGCCGCCCGGAGGTGAAGCGCATCGCGATCAATCGTGCGGGCGACGAAACCAAGCATTAGCGGCATGAGAGCCGGGCCCGGGCAAGCTGGTCGGCGGCCCGGGCCCCACCCTTTGCTCAATGGAGGAAGGACACCATGGATCCAGTGATCGTTGACCTGCAGCCTACCTATGACCCGTCAGCATCGCCCTCTCCACTGCAAGCCCACAGGCGAAGTGAGACGCCCGAGGCAAAGCCCCTGCCGTTCAGGGATCCACAGGAGGTTCTGATGCACCCTGGCTTGGGTATCGGCGCGAAGCGGGCCATCCTCGCGGCTTGGGTCTCGGATGCTTGTGCAGTGGAGAACCTGCCAACCTGGCGCAAGCTGCCCGGGACCGGTGCTCTCGTGGCGCTGGATGACATCCTCGACGCCCTGCGGGCGCTCGATGGCGGCGCGCACCACTAAACGGGGAGGGTGCCGTGACCACGTTCAACCCGCGCGACTGGCCCCGCCTGCCGGACTGGCTCGATCCGCATCAGGGCCGCCGCAACCCGCGGGAGATCAATCGGGAGGCGTTGGAACGCGGCTGTATGGTACTGGCTTTCTGCCTGTGCTTCGCCTCTCTCGTGCCGGTGCCTCTGATGCCGTTCGCGTTCGCCGGTCTGCTGTTTCTGGCTGGGATCGCCTCGCTCAGCCTGGCAGTCCTGCGCGGGGATCCGCCGCTGGCATTGCACCTGACCGCCTGGGACGAGGCGGCCCTTCTGTTCACGGTAAGCCTCGGCCTGTGCCTCTGGCTCGGGCCGCTCCCGGCCAGCTGAAATCTCTAAACCAACCATCATCGACTTGCACCTGGAGGAGTGCAATGGAGCAGCCGACCATCAGAATTGGACACAACGCGTTACCACCGCCTGTTCCGATCATAGGGCATAAATGGCTTGAGAGAGGTAGAAAGGGCGATCCCACCCGTCCACCTGACAGCTCGGATCGATCGTCCGACGTGCGGGTAGCGGGAGCCGATCCTGCCGAGATCGTGCCGTGGGCATCATGGCTGCGCGACCGCTCCAGCCGCCACGATGCTCCCTTCCTGCCGGATCTCGACCGGGCCTTCGTCAATCCAGCGTCCGTCTTCGGCGCGCCGGATGACGTCGTGCGCCATCCGCTTCTGACGATCGACTGCAAGCGCGAGATCCTCGGGCGCTGGGTGTGGGACGAGTATCTCGTCGACCTTGCCGACGCCGAGGGCATGCGGGCAGGCCAGCCCTCGCGCCTGGATGAGGTCAAGGCGGCTCTGCAGCTGGTCAACATGGCTCGAAGCCCCGATCCAGCGGCACCCGCGGCTTTTATCGTGCCGTACCATTGGGACGAGATCGCCCTGGCGGCTTAGGGTAGGAGAACCTGGACAGAAATCCGTTTCCCTTCCCGAAAGCTCATCTGGGGTGGTCCAAGGCTGTGCGTTGCTGCGACGGAACGGTCTGGCTGACAAGCAGCCGAAGGTGTATGGTGAAGCTGTTGCCAAGGTGGAGCGTGGCCATGACCACTGCCGCTCGCCAACACAGCCATCCCGTTCTCAAGGAGGCAGATCACAGCTGCTCTGCCCAACGCAAGCGGGCGCGGCTCCGTCACATCCATCCGCTCTCTCACGCACAGCATCTCGCTCTTGTTGAGGAGATTCGCGCGGGCCGCCGCTCGCAGCATATGCGGGAACAGCTTTCCGTCTTTCTGCCGCACCTGCGGAACTTTGCGCTGCATCTGACCCACGACCCAGTCCGGAGCGACGATCTTGTCCAGAGCACCCTCCTGCGCGCCTGGGCAGGCCTGGATCATTTTCAGCCTGGGACCAACCTGGAGGCATGGCTGTTCACGATCCTGCGCAACAGCTTCTACTCCGAGCACCGCAAGCGCCGGCGGGAGGTCGAGGACCCGGAGGGTGGCTTTGCCCGGCGCCTGATGGTGCAGCCTGAGCAGGAATCCAAACTGCTGCTGGACGACCTTCAGGAGGCGCTGATCCGTTTGCCCTCCGGACAGCGCACCGCTCTCCTCTTGGTGGCCGAGCAGGGCGAGACTTATGAGAACGCGGCGGCGCTCTGCGGGGTAGCAGTGGGCACCCTCAAGAGCCGGGTCAACCGCGCCCGCACGCAGCTTGCCACGATGTTGCAGATGGAGAACCGGCACGATCTCGGGCCGGATCGGCTGATGCAAGCCGCGCTCCAACATCTGAAAACCACCGACTCTATATAAACCCATCCCAGGTGCCGCCCCGAGCCGGCATCCGTTGTAATCTTCATCGCTTTTGTCCTGGAGTGCTGGCGCTTTGAGAGATAGCCGTCAGGCACGCTCTCGTGAACGGCGCGCCGTCGTCTATCGTTCGCTCGCGATGATCTTGAGTGGTGATCGTGTCAACAAAGGTCTGAACTCCCAGCAAGAAGTCCGCACTTAAGTTCGATTTCGGTCATCCGCCTCCTGTTGCAGTGTTATCGATGATAACAGGCGTCTCGAAATATTCGATCTGAGGGGCTACGCCGAAGCGTTTGGCAATCTGCTGACGCCAGTCCTCGGAGTACATCATCTCGGCAGCCTCCCGGCTTTCCCAGAGGTACACACCTCCTCCCGTCTGATCCGCGCCGTGCAGGTAGTATTTCCGAATGAGCCCAGGCGCCCCCCGAAACTGCGGGACAGAGTGCTCGTAGAGTGACTTCACATCCTCAGCTGAGAGACCCTGGGGCAGGGAAAAGCGCACGATCGCCGTGATCATGATCAGCTCCTGGATCAGATGGGGCAGAAACGCTCCAGTTGGGACGGGGGCTGATTATTGCTGAGAACCTTGCCGTTCGACGTGCGAGAACACACCAGCGCTTCGATCCACTTCGCCGCTGTCGCCTTGGAGCTCTGCTGGCATAACCCTCCCCATTTCGTATTGCTGCCCAGATGACGATGCGTGACATGCCACACCGCGCCGAGCATGCCACAAAGGCATGTTGGATACAGACACCTGTCAGGCCATGAGGATCTCAATGCCTCTTTCTGCCGTCCGCGAAACAGCGCGCCTGCCCAATGGGGTGATACTACCTTACCTCGATCAAGGTGCGCCCGACGTTCTGCCGGTGGTGCTCCTGCATGGGATCACGGACTCCTGCCCCTCATTCGAGCCCGTCATGGCCCACCTGCCCGGGACGCTTCGTATCCTGGCGCTCACCCAGCGGGGCCATGGCGATGCGAGCACTCCCGACAGCTATCGCCTCTCCGATTTCGCCGCCGATCTCAGAAGCTTCTTGGATCTGCTTGGCCTGAAGCAGGTTGTTCTGGTTGGGCATTCCATGGGGGCGGCAGTAGCCCAGCGGTTCGCGATCGATCACCCGGAGCGAGTCTCGCACCTCATTCTGGTAGGCGCCTTCGCGGCGCTAGGCCGAAATCCGGCGTGCATTGAATTTGGAACAGCCACGTTGGCGGCCCTCACAGACCCAGTGGACCCGGCCTTCGTCCGTGAGTTCCAGGAGAGCACCCTGGCCCGGACTTTGCCGGAGCCGGTGCTGGATGGGATTGTGGCAGAAAGCCTCAAGGTGCCGGCGCGGGTCTGGAAGGCGGCATGGGCCGGTCTGCTTGAGGCGGATCTCACGTCGGAGTTGCCCCGCATTACAGCACCGACTCTGCTGGTCTGGGGCGACCGGGACGACATGGCGCTTTGGACGGAACAGGACATCCTTCAGCATTCAATCCCGAGCGTCCACCTTGTGATCTTTGAGGGAGCCGGCCACGCGCCACACTGGGAGGAGCCGGAGCGCTTCGCCGCAGTCATGACCGGCTTTCTGGTCTCTGCCAGTCCACTAGGCAACTCAGCCGGATGATGTCTTTTGTGACCCGCTAGACTAGAGATCCAGAATCGGGAACTGGGACCGGTGATGGAACGAGAATTGCCCCTTAAGCAGACGGTCGACGTGGGTTCGACCGAGCGAAGCTTGGCACCTGGAAGCGTCGGCGGTAGGCGCTAGGCGTCATTCCGGTCACGCGCTTGAACAGGCGACGGAAGAAGGCAGGGTCCTCATACCCGACCCTCCAGCTGATCTCGTCGGCAGGCTCATCCGTGCGCTCGAGCCGGCGCTTGGCGTCTTCGATCCTCAGGCGCTGGACATAGTCGATCGGCGTGAAGCCGGTCGCTTCTGTAAAGCGCCGCTTGAATGTCCGCTCGGGGAGGCCCGAACGCCGAACCATTTCTTCGACGGGACCTGCGATGGAGAAATGGGTTGAAAGCCAGGCCTGCGCCTCGGCAATGGCAGCATCGCCGTGATCCCGGCGGCCTTGGAAGACGATGTAGGGCGCGAGCCCGTCGTGGTGCCATTGCAGAGCGAAGTAGCGGGCCACGGTCTGTGCCGCGGTTGCGCCAATATGCCGGGCGATCAGATAGAGCACGAGATCATGCCAGGTCATCGAGGCTCCGGAGGTGATGTACTCCTCGCGCTCTCCCGAGACCACCAGTACCCGCTCAGGGCTCAAAGGCACATCAGGAAACACCTTTGAGAATGCCTCGGCGTAGCCCCAATGCACCGTCGCCGCTCGACCGTTGAAGAGCCCGGTCTCGGCGAGCAGGAATATACCGGAGCAGGCCGAGCAGAGCAGGGCACCCTCGGTATGCATGCGCCGGGCCCAATCGACAATCTCGGGGTAACGGCCGGGCGTCCATCCGTCGTGCCCGAGCAGGACCGATGGAACAATGATGATATCGGTCGCCGCGACCTCCAAGACGGAGCGGTGCGCCTGCACAGGGACGCCGCTCGCCAGCGCCACGTTGCCCCGCTCGATAGCGACGATCTCGACAGTAAACGGCGGCGATTCAGGAATTGAGGGCTCCAGGCGGCCGAGCATGCGGAACGAGCCCAGCACATCGTAGATCCCGGTCAGGGTTGAGATGACCGCATCGGGGATGGCGACAAGACTGACGTGCAGCGGGCGCGCCATTTCCGGCATCGACGGGTCTCCTGGCATAAATGGACCGTTCCTGGCCAGTCTCGCACTCCCGGCCGCACCAGCCAATCGGCATCCTGACCTGGACTTGGGCGCAATGAGCGCGGAAGCGCAAGGATGGAGTGAACGATGACGATCAATCAGCAGAAGCTCGACACACTGGCCGGAAGTCTCCTCGGAGAGCTTTCGGCCGGCTACGGCGGCGTCATGGTCAGCCTCGGCGACAAGCTGGGTCTCTACCGTGCGATGGCCGGCGGTGGTCCGCTGAGTTCACATGAAATCGCCCGGCGCAGCCGCTGTAGCGAACGCTATGTCCGGGAGTGGCTCAACTCCCAAGTGGCCAGAGGATACGTCGCCTACCATCCGGCTTCAGCGACCTATGAACTCACGCCGGAGCAGGCCGCCGTCCTGGCTGACGACACGAGCCCGGTGTTCCTGCCGCATGCCTGGCAGGTGGTTGCCTCCATGTGGGCCGACGAGGCAAAGACACTCAATGCTTTCAAGTCGGGAGAGGGCGTGAGCTGGGGCGAGCATAGCGACCGCCTCTTCTGCGGCGTCGCCGCATTCTACCGCAACTGCTACAGCGCGAGCCTTGTCCAGGAGTGGCTGCCGACCCTCTCGGGTGTCACGGACAAACTCGAAAAGGGGGCCAAGGTCGCCGATGTCGGTTGCGGGCACGGTCACTCGACGGTGCTGATGGCCAAAGCCTTCCCCGAGAGCAGCTTCTGGGGCTTCGACGTCCATGAGGGGTCGATTGAGATCGCCCGAAGGGTAGCCCAAGAGGCGGGGGTGGAGGAGCGGGTCAGCTTCGAGGTCGCAAACGCCGACGAATATGTCGGCCGCGACTACGATCTCATCTGCTTCTTTGATTGCCTGCACGATATGGGCCGGCCGGTCGATGCGATGCGCCATGCAAGGACCGCGATGGCCAGGGATGGCGCGATCATGCTGATCGAGCCGTATGCGGGTGACCGGGTCGAGGACAACATCAGCCCGGTCGGCCGGCTCTACTATGCGGCTTCCACGACCCTATGCTGCGCTCACGCGATCTCGGAGAAGGGAACGCATGTCCTCGGCGCCCAGGCAGGACCGGGCAGGCTCGAAGGCGTGCTGAGATCAGCTGGGTTCGGAACCATCCGCCAAGCCGCTCAGACCCCGTTCAACCTCATTATTGAGGCCCGCCTGTAACCTGCTCGCTGGGGCTGAGAGGCATAGCTCGCAGCTAGCATCTATTGAAAAGATAGGAGTGTCCCATGGTTCACGTTGATGAGATCTGCGCCGGGCCGATTGGTGGCATCTACCTGCCTTCCATGGCCTGGGACCTGCTGCGGCGCGAGAAGATCCGGACCATTGACCAGCTCATGGCCAATGTTCACCGGCTCGAGGAGTTCGACGGCATTGATCCCAGCATGGCGCAAGTCATCCAGCAGGCAATTGCCTGTACTGCACTGTCGGTAGCGTGGACCTCAGGTGAACCGCTGCTGAGCCCATGGTGTGCATGAGCTAAGGGGGGCGTATGGAGCAGACTGGATCCGACAGCATGAGGCGGTGCGGACCACTCTGAGCACGTGATAGGAGCCGTCATTCACGGGGAGGCGAGCGCGTTAAGGTGGCAGGCTCCCAAAAACGGCCTCACGGGCGGCATTCTACAAATATTTGTGCTCTCCATCTCGACGCCCTAACTTTTAATCAGAGGGTCCTGGGTTCGAGTCCCAGTGCGCTCACCACCTCAAACCCTTATACCGGCAAGGGTTTTACAACTTGCCTGTGTCTGCATTCCCCGCCCTTGTTTGCTACGGGTAACACCAGGGGTAACAGCAGACAAACTTCATGCAATCGGCAGCAACCCCGCCTCACATCGCGCTGGGCTGACAAACGTCCGCGATGTGGGGACAAGCTGACCTTCACACAGACATCCCGATAGGCCGGTTTTGACCCTGGTTGTGTCAAAACGCTGGCGGCGGGACAAGGCAGGCAGTGGTAGGATTGCCCGGCACTGTTTGGGGGATCCGATGAGACGCTTTGTTGAAGGCGTGGATCGCAGCCAGAGCACGCTGTTTCCCGAACGCCTGGATGACTGGATCGGCGAAGACAACCCAGTCCGTGTCAGCGATGCTTTTGTTGACGGGCTCGATCTACGCAGCCTCGGCTTTGACGGTGTCGTGCCCGAAGCCACAGGCCGCCCGTCGTACCATCCCGCCATCCTGCTCAAGCTGTACATCTACGGCTATCTCAACCGGGTGCAGTCGAGCCGGAGGCTGGAACGGGAGAGCCAGCGCAACATCGAGCTGATGTGGCTCACCGGCCGTCTGGCTCCCGATCACAAGACCATCGCCAATTTCCGCAAGGACAGCGGCCGGGCCATTGGCCTGCCCCCTGAGAAGTGGTCCTCCCTGATGTATGGCTTTCAAGCCGAATGGAGGACAAGCGAATGAGCAAGAAGAGACACACGGCCGAGGACATCGTCGCGAAACTGCGGCAGGTGG
>NZ_JBVVAK010000134.1:0-21685 GCF_055792825.1 Microvirga sp. GN3 | reverse complement strand
GAGCGCACCGGCGTGACGGTGTGTCTGGCGGTGATCTGCGAGGCGCTGAAGCGGCTCAAGCTGCGGCCGAAAAAAAGACCCTTCGGGCGGCCGAGCAGGAGCGGCCCGAGGTTGCCGCCGAGCGCGAGGCGTATTGCCAGCAGATGAGCGCGCTTCCTGTGGAACGCTTGGTGTTCCTGGATGAAAGCGGCGTCACCACCAAGATGGCCCGCACCCATGCGCGAGCGCCGCAAGGGCAACGCGCCTATGGGGCCATTCCCCTTGGCTCCTGGCAGCGGCTGACGGTGTTAGGAGCCCTCGCGTGTGAGGGCCTGATCGCGACGATGAGCATTGAGGCGTCGACCTCGACCTCCGTGCTGCTGGGCTATCTCGAGCAGGTGCTGGTGCCCAAACTCCGGCAGGTGAAGCCGGATGCGATTCCGGTGATGGACAACCTGCGCCCGCACCATGCCACCGAAGTCATTGAGCTTCTCGCCCGAGCCGGGATCGGGCTGTTGTACCTGCCCCGCTATTCGCCCGAGTTCAACCCGATCGAGCAGGCCTGGGCCAAGGTGAAAGAGCGGCTCAAGGCGAAAGCCGCACGCACTCTCGAAGCCCTGGAGGCGGAACTCAAACCAGCCCTCGACACCATCACCGCAAACGATGCCAAAGGCTGGATCAGGCACGCCGGCTATGCCCTACACTGATCTCAAAAGCGCTTTAGTAGCCCGCCTTGTTAGGTAGATAACGCTCTGGTGCATTCGACTGGGTGATCCGGCCTGTGAGCCCTGCAACCCAAATGCCGAGCGGTATTCCCCACAGCTTCGAACGTCCATTTTATACCTTATAGAGTATACCTCGTTTTTATACCCTTAAGCGATTAACTTGGACAAATACGCTAAAGCGTATATTGAAGTTTTATACCTTTCTCCGTATAATAGACAGAACGGAGGAGGACTTCATGGAGCAAATTATTCGTACCCCCAAGCAGCTAGGCGAAGCTTTGCGCCGACACCGTCGAAAACTTGGCCTGAATCAAACCGATCTCGGGGCAAGAACAAAACTGCGCCAAGCGACTATCTCGACGGTTGAGGCCGGAGAGCCAGGTACACAAATTGGCACACTGTACGACGTGTTGGCCGCTCTAAACCTGGAGCTTGTCCTCCGCCCCCGGACAGCCGCCTCGGCAAGCGAGATCGAGGACATCTTCTGATGGCTCGCCGCCGCAAGCATGTCCCTTTGAATGTCTTCCTCAACAGTCGCTTCGTTGGACGACTGAACCGGGAGCCAAGCGGCGCGATCGACTTCCAGTACGATTCCTCATGGCTCGATTGGGAATATGCCTTTCCAGTGTCCCTCTCCCTGCCTCTGCGGGAGGACCGTTTTGTCGGCGCTCCGGTTGTCGCCGTCTTCGACAACCTGCTGCCTGACAGCGCGTCCATCCGTCGGCGCGTCGCTGAGCGCGTCGGCGCCGACGGCGCCGACGCTTACAGTCTTTTAACTGCCGTCGGACGGGATTGTGTTGGTGCCCTGCAGTTCCTTCCCGATGGGCAGGATCCGGATCCAGCCGGCACAATCGATGGCACACCCGTCGACGACGACGAGATCGCACGGCTGCTGAACAATCTCGCTTCCGCCCCGCTCGGACTGGATCCCGATCAGGATTTTCGGATTTCGATTGCCGGAGCGCAGGAGAAAACGGCTCTCCTGTTCTGGGCGGGCACATGGTGCAAACCACACGGCACAACGGCAACCACGCACATTCTGAAACCGCAGATCGGAAGGATCCCCAATGGGATTGACCTATCCGACAGCATCGAGAACGAATACCTGTGCTTGAAACTGACTGCCGAACTCGGCATTCCGAGCGCGAACGTCAAAATAAGCGACTTCGCCGGGAAACGCGCGCTCATCGTCGAGCGGTTCGACCGCCGCTGGACACGCGATCGCCGCCTCCTGCGCCTTCCGCAGGAAGATTGCTGTCAGGCGCTCTCGGTCCCACCGACCTTAAAATACCAGGCAGAGGGCGGCCCTGGTATTCGGGACATTCTGAATCTGCTGAAAGGGAGCGATGACCCTGAAGCGGATCAAGCGACATTTCTCCGCGCGGCGATTGTGTTCTGGCTCCTCGGCGCCACGGACGGTCACGCCAAGAACTTCAGCATTTTTCTCAATCCCGGTGGGCGCTTTCGGCTGACGCCCCTCTATGATGTCCTTTCGGCGCAGCCGAGCCTTGATGCCGGCCAGATCCAGCACAAGCAGATGAAGCTCGCGATGTCTGCAGGCGATAAGCGCCACTATAGGATTGACGACATCATGCCCCGCCATTTTCTGCAGACAGCAGAGAAGGCTGGCATCGGCGTACCCGTCGTGCAGCCGATCCTGGACGACCTTCGATCGACTGTCCCGGGTGCCGTCGAACGTGTCGTGCAGTCGCTTCCATTGGGATTTCCAGAGCAACTTGTATCCTCCGTCGTCAGTGGCATCGAAAACCGCCTCAGCCGGATTGAAACATGATGCCGATCGACGATGGACATGAAGAACCTATTTGTCTGTCACACTTGCATGGGCAGGAAAGACAGAGCAGCCCCATGATTTGTGAGAAGCGGAGGCGAGTAGGGATCACATCTTGGGTCAGGTCTACTCGTCACCGCTTCAATTGGTGATCGTCCTCACGGCTGCGGTCCCGCGCGGGCACACGATCGGCCTCCTGGCTCCGGCTTTGCTCGCGGGCAGCCTGTTGGCGTGCTTCCTGCTCCTGGCGCGCCTGGGCCATGCGCGCTTGCCGCTCTTCCCTCCAGCGCTCCAGGCCCGCTCCCCGCTACTGCGCGCGCGGACCCCGTCCATCTGCGCCCGGCGCTCCTCGGCCGTCATCGTTCGGCTGGCCTCGCCCTGAGCTCTCATCCGCGCTTCCTCCATCAGCCGCTGCCGATTCTCGTTTGTGACCGGCTCCCGCGCTCTCTCCAGTGAGAGCTCTCGGTCCCGTGCTGCTTGTGGCGTCCGGGCCAGGTCGTAGGACATGGCGGCGGCCTTGCCGCCGCCGCGCTCCATCTGCCGCCCCAACGCCATCTCGTCCCGCGCCAAATCCTGGCTGGCATAGACCTTCAGATCCTGCGCGTGCCGGGTCAGCGCCACATAGCTCGCCTCCCGCCGCCAGGCATGAGCGTGGTCGTACAGGGTCATGACCTGCCGTTGCGTCTTGCCCTGCCCCTTATATACCGTTCCGGCATAGCCCAGCCCCCAGCCGCGGTGTTTTGTGGCGTCAAAGGTCACGACCCGTCCGCCGTCGAGGCGGACCGTGAGCCGGTTGTCCTGGATGCGGGTCACGACTCCACTCTCACCATTGCGCAACTCGAGTTTTGTCGCCCGGTCACGCACGGTGGCATGGAACGTGACCCGATCGCCCGGGCTGACAACTGTCTCCAGCTGCCGTTCGTCCTTCTCCGTCGCAAAGGTGCGTCCGGCCTCTTCGTCGATCTGGCCGAGAGCGATGCGGGCTTGGCGCAGGTCTCGGTTCAGCGCGTCCACCGCGTCATTGGTCGCAGCGTAGACAAAGGGCAGCGGCTGGGTAGCTCCTTGCGCGCGCACGGCCTCCGTCCAATCGCGGACCAGATCCGCGCGCGCCTTGACCAGATCGGAGGACCAGTGCACCGCCCCATGCTCGCTGTAGGCGCGCACTGTCGCCGTCAGATCGCCCCGCGCCGCCGCGGCACTCGCCTGGCGCTGCCACTTGTCCCGCTGCCGCCGCACCTGGGTCAGCTCGACCGCCCTCGCCTCCTCCGCCACCAGCGCGAACATCCCGCCGCGCTCCACGCTCGCCAGTTGCCGTTCGTCGCCGAGCCCGATTACCTTCGCTCCGGTCTCGCGCGCATGCGACAGCATCCGCTCCATATCCCGGTGCGAGAGCATACCCATTTCATCCACGATCACCACCGTGCGGGTGTCCCAGGCCTCACGGCCGCGCTCCTGGCGCAGCATCTCGCTTGCCACCGTGCGGCCCTCACCAAAACCGTCCTTGCGCATATCGGCCGCGACCGTGTTGGTGGGAGCAAGCCCGATCACCCGATAGCCACTGCCCTCATGCGCCTCCCGGATCGCCGCCATGGTATAGGATTTGCCCGTGCCAGCCCGGCCTCGGATCACGGCAAGCCCCTGCCCTTGCGTCGCGTAAACCAGCGCCCGCTCCTGCTCGCCATCGAGCGTCCGTGACGACCGCGCGGCCCGCACCGCCCACGCGCTGACCGGATGTGCGGATTGCCGTGCGAGCGCACCGGAATCGGCCAGGATGCCGCGCTCCTGTTCCAGCACCATTTTGGTGGTGAAGCGCTCAATGACCAGCACCTGTCCGTCGCGTCCTGATTGTCGCTCCTCGACACGCACCAGATCGGCGTGGCAGAGTACCGCGGCACGTGCCGTTTCGATCTCCTGAGCCGGCAGGCTGGACTTCGCCAGATATGTGTCGAGATCGCGCGCCGTGAACGTGGCGGCGCGGGCGGTCAGGTGGGCCAAAACCCGCTCCGGCCGGCGCGCGTTTTCCCGCTCCTTTTCCGCCCGGGCCGCGTTGGCCTCGTGCAGAGCCGAGGTCTCGGTTCTAAACGCCGCCCCGAGGTGCAGTTGCGGTGTCATCCGTGACGGATCGACAGTCAATTCAAGCCCGCGCGATCGAAAGAATTCGTCCTGGAATGACCGCCATTCCCGCGTTAGCGCGCCGGTCTCGGCAATAAAGCCTTTTTGAAACCCAGGCGCGCGCGCAAACTGTGGATTGAGCTCGCGCGCCTTCGCCCCAAATCCGTCCGGTCCAAGCCGGCGCGTTGAGACCAGAACATGCGCGTGCACGTTGCCGTTCTCGCCATGGTCGCGGTGGATCGCCCACTGTACCGCGACACCGGCTTGCGTGAATTTCCGATCGAGCCAGGCTTGCAGCAGCGCGCGGTTATCCTCGGCCGACAATTCCTTCGGCAGCGCGAGGACATAGGACTTGGCCACCTGCGGCGCGCCGTGGCGCGAAAACCGCAGCTCGCCGGTCTTGCGGTCGCGCACCAATTCGCGCTCCGTCGCGGCGTTCCACAACGCATTCGTGTCGAGCGCCCAGTCCGGCGCAGTCTCGGGCACAATCAGGCCCCGCTCGAGCACGTCGACATCCTTGCCATCGAAGCAATAGCTCGCGCCGTTGACACGGTCGCGCCCATTCGACCGATCGATGTAATGCGACAGGCCCACGGCAGAGCCGGAGCCGGCGCGTACAATCGCGACGGAGGCAAACTCGATGGCCATGCGGGATGTCATACCCCTCGGAGAGCGCACAAAATGCACAAGCATTTTGTATATTGCGTCTGAAATTCTCTCGAGTCTGAAATTCTCTCGAGTCTGAAATTCTCTCGAGTCTGAAATTCTCTCGAGTCTGAAATTCTCTCGAGTCTGAAATTCTCTCGAGTCTGAAATTCTCTCGAGTCTGAAATTCTCTCGAGACCCTATTGCCAAGCTTAGCCGGCGTCAATATCAGCCTCCCCGTCTTTCAAAGGGGACTGACAACAAACGATGAGTATCGAAGTGAACAACGCTGCTCCCGACGGGGCGGCAAAGACGGCTGATCCATCCGTCGGCATTCTCGCCGAGATCGAGATGCTGCGCGACAAGTCGAAGGCCAAGACTGCAACACCGGCTGAGAAGCTGCGCCTGCGCCGCCTCTCGCTCGATCTGGCCGAACTGCGCCTGGCCCAGAAGACCGCGGCGCTTGCCGAGAAGCGCCGCAAGATTGAAACCCAGCAGAAGGTGATCCTGGGGGGCTGGGTGCTGCACGCTAAGGGCGATCCGCGCCTGGCCGCTCTGCTGCGGGAATCGCTGTTTGACTACCTCAATGACCGCGACCGCGCCGTCATGGCCGATCTGCTCGCCGAGATCGGAGGCTGAGCATGTCAGACGAGAGATCTTCAGGAGACGGCTTCTTTGCCTTGCTGGCGTTCGCCGGCCTCATCATTGCGGTGCTCGTGCTCGCTTACCTCTACTTCGCGCTCTTCGCCGTCGCCTACGATATCGCTCTCTGGCGGTGGCAGGCGATCCCAGCTCTGATCCACAACCCTATGGCTACAATCAACTGGTCCTATGGGATGGTGGGCAAGGTCGGCTTCAACGCTCCGATCAAGGGCGCGATCATCGGCGCGGGCGTGCTCGAAGTGATGCTCATCGTCGGCGTGATCTATGGTCTGGGCCGTCTCGGCCTGTTCAAGGACAAAGCGCGCTATTCCGAACGCCGTCTGCGCGGCGCGCTCGTCGTCGACGACATGGCCTTCGGAGCCGCAGCCCTGATCTCCTACCAGTCGCCTGAGGCCATGTCGTTCCGCAAGGTGACCCGCCTCGCCAAAAAACCGTGGCGCAAGATCGTCGCCGCCGCTCATGAGCAGGGGATGGTGCGTGTCGGCGGGTTGCCGATGCCGCGCAAGGTCGAGACCGAACATACCCTCATCACCGGCTCCTCCGGGTCGGGCAAATCCTTCCTCATCGCGCAGACCCTGCACGACCTCGCAAAGCGCGGCGACCGAGTGATCTGCTTTGACAACGGCGGCGAGTTCCGAAGCCAGTTTCCAGACGTCAAAGCTATCTCGCTGTCCCCAGCCGAGGGTGGCTCGCCAGGCTGGGATTTGCGCAACGAGGTGCGCGCGCCACACGATTGGGAATTGCTCGCCGCGTCGGTCGTGCCGGAGGGCTTCGGGGCGAGCGCCGATTGGCGCAACTTCGCCCGCGATCTGCTCGCCAATCTCGGGCACAATGTCGGGGCGCAATCCTCCAATGCCGAACTGCTGCGCCTGTGCACGGTGGCCGACCGCCACGAGCTCGCAATCGCTCTCGAAGGCACGGCGGCAGCCGCCCATTGCAGCGACGACAATAAGGCGTTCCTCGCCTCAGTGCGTTCAACTCTGGTGCCCTTCGTCTCCGGCTGGAAATATATGAAGGGCGGAGATTTCTCGCTCCGACGCTTCATGGCCGAGGACACGCGCTGGCTCTGGCTGCCGTATGACGCGACCAACATCGCAGCCCATAAGACTTTGCTCGCCACCTGGGCCGACATCCTGGTGACGGCCGGCCTAGAACGGCCCGACGACGCCCCGCCGGTCTGGATCATCATCGACGAGATGGATGCGCTCGGAGCGCTGGGCCGCTTCCGCGATGCGGTCTCGCGCCTACGGAAGAAGGGCGTGCGCATCCTGGTCGGCGTCCAGAGCCGCACGCAACTGGTCGAGCTCTATGGCGAGGCTGGAGCCGATACGGTGCCGGCCTCCTTGAGTAACCGGGTCATCATGCGCGCCTCCGATCACCGGCTCGCCGAGTGGTCCTCAAAGACGCTCGGCGACGTGGAGGTCGAGGAAACCCGTCTGCAACGTGGTACGCAGACCAGGGACAATCCAACCTCCTTCGCCTCGACCAAAAACAACAGCGAGACCGAGATCGTGCAGCACCGCACCAAGCGGGCCGTGATGCCGGAGCAGATTTCGGCCTTAAGCCAGGGACATGGCTATGTGAAGTTCAGCCAAGGCCTACCGACGGTCCGTATCTGGCCGCAGGATATGGCAGCCTGAGAATGAACCACCGGTTCTTCGGTCTTTCGCTAAGAACCGGTGCTTCGAGCTCGTGGAACTGCCCTCCCTCACGCCCGCGCCGCGTCAGGGGTCCTGGCAGGGCCTTGCCCTAAAGGACGGCGAGACCGGATTTTGTTGCGTGGGGAGAGAGGGCCGCGCGCCTCTCTCCCCTCCTCCAAAGCATGGATCTGTGAACGACGGCGCCGGCGACGGCGGCGGCTTTGTGAACGGGGAGGCTCGGCCCCCCGCGAAAGCTGTCCAGGTGCGTCAAACGGCAGTAGCGCCCGGAGCGAAGCGAAGCAGGCCCGAAGCCGCCGCGCTCCTCATCGAGCGCCGAAGGTGTGCTGAGGGCTATGTGGGCAGGTTTTCCGCCTTTTCAGGATCCGATAATCGTTCCAATAAACTGCAACGGATTCCCTGATATTGCCTCCTGACCTTGCCCCCATCCTGTCTCTGGTCAGGATACCGCGCTCGATATACGGCACATGGGTAACCGTCTCGGGAGTTCGAATCTCCCTCTCCGCCAGATCTCCTCTGAAATTCCTTATTTTACTTGGCTTTCAGGGCCGAGGCGCGACTGCGCCCCACATCGTACCCCACATTTTCACCTGCACTGTACCGGGCGATTTCGGCCCAAGCCGGACGCTTGCCGGGCTGAAGGCCACGTAATACTGTTAAGCTCGATCATGAGCGAACGTCCCGAGCATAACCCGTACCTCATCGAAGCGGAGCGGCAGCGGGCGATCACCGTTCGCCTTGTACTCCTGATCGCCATTCTCGTCGGTGCGACAGCCGCGATGTTCCTAGAGAAGTTCGCGCCTTGATTGACTTTCGCGAACCGGACGGCGTTGGTGCATGAATCGTTAGCGGTGCTTGTGTAGTCGAGCGGTCATCGAAATAGCTTGTTGGTCGCCGCCATGCCTTTCAAACACAATGCTGCCTGCCGCCATCGTATCGGCACGATGACGTTCAAGGTGGCGAATTGGGCGGAATATGAGGCAGGTCTTCGCCGGCGGGGCAGCCTGACGCTGTGGATCGCGCCCGAGGCGCTGTCGCTGTGGCAAGCGGCGAAGCGGACGACGCGCGGCGGGCAGCCGCGCGATTCCGATCTGGCGATCGAAACGGCCCTGACCGTTGGCCTGGTGTTCGGCCTGCGGCTGCGCCAGACGGAGGGCTTGCTGGCATCGGTGCTTGAGTTGATGGGATTGGATCTCGCCGTGCCTGATCACACCACCCTCCGCCGGCGAGCATGGACCTGGCAATCACCTGAAGGACGGCAGGGTCACCGGATTCCAGGAGAAGGGCCTGTTCACATCCTCAGCGACAGCACCGGGCTCCAAGTCTACGGCGCCGGCCCATGGCGGGAGGAAAAGCACGGCGCCAGGTCGCGGAGGGGATGGCGCAAGCTGCATCTGGCGCTGGCTGCCGACAGCGGCGAGATCATCGCCCATATCATGACCGATCAGGACACCGGCGACGCCACACAGGTGGAGCCGCTGCTCGACCAGATCGACCTCCCGATCGGCCAGTTCACCGCCGATGGCGCCTATGACGGCAAACCGGCCTACGACGCCGTCACCAGCCACAGCGCCAATGCGGCGGTCGTCATTCCGCCGCGCGCCAACGCCGTCGATCGGTCGAGGATCGAACCGCCCAGCCAGCGGGACCGCCATATCGCGGCGATCGTCACCGACGGCCGGATGACATGGCAAGCCGTCACGGGTTACGGCACACGGTCTCTGGTCGAGAGTGCAATCGGCCGAGACAAGGCCATCATCGGGAGACGGTTGAGGGCGCGGTCGTTCGGCGCCCAGCAGACAGAGGTCGCCCTCGGCTGCACCGTCCTCAACCGCATGCTGGCATGCGCACGCCCGAAATCCGTCCGTCGCATAGGAACCATCTCATAAACGACGGCATCAAAGACCATAATCCGCAAAATTCACGATCCCTGCACCAACGCCCTTCTGGTGCTAATAGGTCAGCCTGCCGCTTGTTGGATCACCGTCGAGCACCTTCGGCGAACTGCGACCAGGCCAGCTCGCCTCGGCAGCCTTATTCCTCCCGAACTTCGCCAGCTGAGTCCTTCATGTGCCGTGAAACCACGGTCTCCTCGCCGAGGAGACCGCGCGGCCGTACCAAAAGAATGAGCACCAGAAGCAGCCCGATAAGAACGACCTGCAGGGTTGCTGCCCTGGCCAGATACTCAGCCGGCACCAACTCACGAAGCACATTCCCGGACAGGGTCCATAAGGCCCATACCACGAAGGCTCCAAGGATAGCCCCGAGATTGTTGCCCGAGCCGCCCACAATCAGCATGGTCCACATCTGAAACGTAAGGATCGGCAGAAAATCCTCCGGAGCAATGTAGCCGACAAAGTGCGCGTAAAGCGCCCCGCCAAGCCCCATGAGCATGCAGCCGATCACAAAGGCTTGCAGACGAAACCGGAAGGCCCGCTTCCCAAGGGACGCGGCCGCCGTCTCGTCCTCGCGGATCGCTCGCAGAACGCGACCCCAGGGGCTGCGCACCAAGCGTTCCAGGGCAACATAGCTGAGACCAAGCAATGTCGCGGCTATCACCAAGTAGGTCAGGTTCCAGGCGAGGTTATCCGCGATGATGTCGGCGAACGGCTTCGGGATGAACTGCAGCCCGAACGGCCCGCCCGTCAGGCCCTGGGCATTCAACGCGATCAGTTGCAGGGTAACAGCAATACCGAATGTGGTGATGGCCAGATAGTCGTGCCGCAGCCGCAGTGCTGCCACCCCAACGACGAAGGCTGCAAGCCCAGATGTCGCCATCGCGCCGATCCAACCGAGGGGAATGGGCAAGTCCAAGCCGCCGATCTGATCTGGGTAGTCCGGCGCTGTTAGGAGCGCCGACGTGTAGGCCCCAATCGCAACAAAGCCCGCCACGCCGACATTGAACAGGCCCGTGAAGCCCCATTGCAGGTTGAGGCCGAGCACCACCAGCCCAAAAATCGTGGCAAAGACGAGAAAGAAGGTGCCGTATGAGAGCAGACCGAGCAGATCGGGCATCACGTCCTCTCGCCGAAGAGACCGGTGGGGCGGACAAGCAAGATGGCGATGAGCACCACGAAGGCGGTGGCCGCTCGGTATTCAGCCCCGACGAGCGGCACCGACAGGCTTTCCGCGAGGCCGACGATGAGGCCGCCCGCGACCGCCCCGTAGACGCTGCCGATTCCCCCGAGAATCGCCGCAGCGAAGAGCGGAAGCAAAAGGTCGAGGCCGAGTTGCGGCCGCAGCTGGACGGTGAGGCCCGAGAACACCCCGGCCACGGCCGCGAGAACGGCACCGATGATCCAGGTGGCGCGGATCACGCGGTCAACGTCGATCCCGGTTACCCGGGCAAGTTGCGGATTGATCGAGACTGCCCGCATTGCCTTGCCGAGGGTCGTGCGCGTGAGGAAGAGATGGAGCCCGATGACCGAAACGGCCGTCAGACCAAGGACAAAGAGCTGATCCGGGGTGATCCGCAACCCGCCCAAGACGTCCCTCGGAACCAGCCGGATGGCGACCTGGATCTCACGGCTGTAGTATTCCGGGACCGCCCCATAGATGAACTGGAGCAGGTTGCGCAGCACGAGAGCGGCCCCGAAGCTCGCCATGATCAGCGTGATCGCGCTCCCGTGCCGCCGCAGCTGACGGAACAGGAGCCGATCAACCAGCAGCGCCAGCGCCGCAGTTGCGATCGCGGCGACGACCAGCGCGGTGAGGAGCGCCCAGCCGAACGAGAACGGGCCGAGGGGCTCCATGGGCCCCCAGACAGCCGCCATACCAAGGAGCGTCGTCCAAGCGAAATAGGCGCCCCAGGTCAGAAGCTCGCCATGGGCGAAGTTCGCAAAGCGCAGGATGGAATAGACCAGCGTCACGCCGATCGCTCCGAGCGCAACGACCGAGCCGATGACGAAGCCGTCAGCCATGAGCTGCAACACTAGATGCCTCCTCGATGCTGTCCGAGATAGAGTGCGGCGACCTGCGGATCGTCCGAGAGGTCGCGCGCGGCGCCGACGATCCGAGTGCTTCCCTCGACCAGGACTGCGGCGCGATCGGCGATGGCGAGCGCTGCCTTCACGTTCTGCTCCACCAGCACAACCGTGACGCCGGTGGCGCGAACTTCCCTGAGCTTCTCGAAGACGATACCCACGAGCTTCGGCGAAAGCCCCGCCGAGGGTTCGTCCAGCATCAGGACCTTAGGCGCGCCGACCAGCGCCCGGGCGACCGCGAGCATCTGGCGCTGCCCCCCCGAGAGATGCCCCGCCAAGAGTCGCCGCTGGCGTGCGAGGTCCGGGAACAAGGCATAGAGATCGTGGAGCCGCTGCTTCTTGGGCACCTTCAGGATCGAGGCGGCGAGATCGAGATTGTCCTCGATCGAGAGGTTCACGAACACATTCTCGGTCTGTGGCACGAATCCAAGACCTTCATGGGCTAATCGATGAGCCGCGCGCCCCGTGATCTCGCGATCGTGCAGGAAGATCCTTCCAGCGGAGATCGGCACCAGCCCGGCGATGGCTTTGATCAGGGTCGACTTGCCAGCGCCGTTCGGTCCGAGGATGGCAACGATCTCGTTCGGCTCGACCGACAGTGACGCGCCGCGCACGATCGGGAGCCCTGGCTCATAGCCGGCCTCCAGGGTCTCGACCCGGAGAGCCGTCACGCCGGGGCTCCGCCGAGATAGGCCTCGACCACCCTCGGATCGTCACGCACCTCCTGCGCCGTCCCGGACATCAGAAGGCGCCCCTGCGCCATCACCATGATGGGACGGCACAAACTCATCACCAGATCCATGTTGTGCTCGATGATCAGGAACGTGATGCCCTGCCGGTTGAGGGCCACGATCCGGTCGACGATCGCATCGAGCAGCACGGGATTGACCCCGGCTCCGGGCTCGTCGAGCAGGATCAGGCGCGGCTTGGCCACGAGAACCCGGGCGAGCTCCAGGAGCTTGCGCTGTCCGCCGGACAAGATGCGCGCCGGCTGCTGAGCGAGATGCGACAGGCCCACGAAGTCGATCCAGTGTCGGGCTGCGGCCGCCAACGCCCGTTCCTCGGCGGCTACGTGGCCCGGCGTGAGCCAGTTAGCCCAGAACCTCTCACCGCGCTGGTGCAGGGGTGCCACCATGACGTTCTCCAGCACCGTCATCTCGGGAAAGGGTCTTGGGATCTGGAACGTCCGGGCGAGGCCCTGGGCGAAGATCTGATCCGGCGCAAGCCCGTCGATCCTCTCCCCGTCGAGGCTGAGCAACCCGGACGTCGGGGGAAACAAGCCCGCCAGGCAGTTGAAGAGGGTCGTCTTGCCGGCCCCGTTCGGCCCGATGAGGCCCGTGATCGTCCCCTTCTCGATCGTGAAGGACACCGCGTCGACGGCGCGGTTGCCGCCGAAGGTCTTGGTGATCGATTGGGCTGTCAGCATGAGCGGAATGAAGTCACCGGCCGGGCCGTGTTGCGAGGGCGGCAATTTTGCGTCATGACAATGCGCACGTGCAACAGGCAATGGACGTTGTCCCGTGTCGGATGATTTCTTCGATCTCTACGACCTGCGGGTCGAGGTTGTCGCTCCGGAGGGTGCCACATTGTATTGTGGGGCCAAGCCCGGCGACTATTTCGAGCTCAAGGGGGAGATGCTTCACCTCCCCCCAGGCCAGGGCTTCTCGATCTATTCGCTCGCTGCGCTGCTGCCGCTCCTCCCCGCGAAACAACGCGTCACTCATCCGAACGACTGGATGTCCACCGATGCCGAGGTCGCCTGCCCGGACCCCAATTGTCCGAGCCGGCTCCGGATCAGCCGGATGGCGAAGCGCGTGTTCCGCCACTCGGAGGTTACGGCCGTACCCTTGCCCGATGCGAAGGCCTGACATGACCGTCGAAACGATTGATCTCGCTCCGGGCTACCGAATCTCTCGCATGCTGCGTGGGGGCTGGCAGCTTGCCGGCGGGCATGATGCCATCGAGGCCGAGCGGGCGATCGCCGATATGTCTGCCTTTGTAGATGGGGGCATCACGACCTTCGACTGCGCCGACATCTACACCGGCGTCGAAGAGATGATCGGGCATTTCCGCGATCGCATGCTCGCCGAACGCGGCTCCGAAGCGCTGAAGAACTTCAAGGTGCACACGAAGTTCGTGCCGGACTGGGATGCCCTCTCCCGCGTCGACCGTACGTACGTGCGCGAGATCATCGACCGCTCACTCCGGCGGCTCAGGATGGAGCGTCTCGATCTGGTGCAGTTCCACTGGTGGAATTACGCCGTCCCGGGCGCTGTCGAGACCGCACTCATCCTCAAGGAACTCCAGGACGAGGGAAAGATCCACCAGATTGGCGGTACCAACTTCGATACCCCCCACACGCGAGCCCTGCTCGACGCAGGGGTGCCGCTCGTGTCCATGCAGGTCCAGTACTCGCTTCTGGACCAGAGGCCCGAGAACGGCCTTGTTGCGCTGTGTCAGGAGCGCGGCATGAAGCTTCTGTGTTATGGTACGGTGGCGGGTGGTTTTCTGTCGGAGCGGTGGCTCGGCGTCCCGGAGCCCCAGGAGCCCTTCGCTAATCGTTCGCTTGTTAAGTACAAGCTCATCGTCGACGATTTTGGCGGCTGGTCCTTGTTCCAGAACCTGCTCGCCACCCTGCGGGAGATCGGGCGCAAGCACGGGGTCAGCCTAACGGCGGTGGTCACCCGGTGGGTCTTGGACCGGCCCGCGGTGGCAGGCGCTATCATCGGCGCCCGCTACGCCGAGCACCTGCCCGATAATCTCAATGTGTTTCGGCTCACCCTCGATGAGGAGGACCGGACCGCCATCAACAGGGTCCTCGCACTCAAGACCGGCCCTGAGGGGGATACCTACACGCTCGAGCGTGACCGGGAGGGCCGGCACGGTCGCATCATGCATTATAATCTCAACGAGGCCTGACCCTCATGGGGCTCGACCATGCACTCGGCCGGGCCGCACTGCAGGAGGTGGTCGACCTGCATGCCTTCTTCGAGACTTGGCTCTGCGGAACGGTCGAGAACACGCATGCCGTATTCTCTCGTCTGGAGAACGCTCTGGGTGAAGAGTTCACCATGGTGTCTCCGAGTGGAGCCAGGCTCCAGCGGCCGGACGTGATTGGGTGGTTACGAGGAGCCCACGGCACCAAAGGGAAGCAGGACCCGTTCCACATTGCCGTTGTCGAGCCCGAACTCCTGCTCCTGCGGCCGCCGCTCATCATTCTCCGCTATATCGAGGAGCAAGCAGCGGGCAGCGTCGTCACCCGCCGCCGATCGACCGCCGTATTCGAGGCCTTGGCAGAGGAGGGTATGCGATGGCTCGCCCTGCACGAGACCTGGATCAGCCCGGACTCTTGAGACTATCCCAGGCCGCCCCGCTTGCCAAACGGCCGCCAAGGCGGAACACTGCCTGCCGGCCGGGAGGGGCAAGTGACACCAGAGCTACCTTCGGCGGACCAGATCAGGGAGAGTGTTCACCGTGCACTTTGCATCCATTGTTTCAGCTGCCACCCTGGCGATGGCTCTCGCACCACTGCCGGCATCCGCACAGCAGCCCTGTACACATACGGTCGGCGTTGTCGTGGAGCTGACCGGTCCGGCCGGACGCTTCGGCCAGGCTGCGGCCAAATCCATCGAGCTGGCCTTCAAGGAGATCAACGAGGCGGGCGGCGCGGCTGGATGCCAGCTCGCTGCGGACCTTCGGGACTCGCAGAGCCAAGGCTCCGTCGCGGTCGACCAAGCCCGGCAACTCGTCGATCTCAAGCGCGTGCCGGCTATCATCGGCGGCATCATCTCCTCGGTATCGCTCCCCGTTCTGACGTCGGTGACAGCGCCGGCTAATGTGGTTCAAATCTCGCCCGCCTCCTCGTCGCCAACGCTCACGCGGATTGCACAAGAGGGGAAGACCAACGGCATTTTCTTCCGCACCATCACCTCGGATGCGCTCCAAGGCACGGCGGCTGCGAAGTACGCAATGGATCAAGGCCTGAAGAAGATTGCGATCATTCACGTCAACAATGACTTCGGCGTGAACATGGTCGCGGAGTTCAAGCGTGCCTACGAGGCGCTCGGGGGCCAGATCACATCCACGACGCCCTACAACCAGGGCCAGGCGTCCTATGCGCCGGAGGTCACTCGCGCTCTCGACGGAGATCCACCCGCCCTTTACCTCGTCTCCTATCCAGGCGACGGCACATCGATCGCACGCACCTGGATCTCACAGGGTGGCGCCCCGAAGTTTCTCCTGAATGATGGCATGAACAGTGCCGACTTCATCCGCGACGTTGGACCTCGTTATCTAAATGACGCCTTTGGAACCTCGTCGGGTACTATCAAGACCCCTTCGACTGAGCACTTCACGAAGGCCTATCCGGCGATGTCCGGCGGCTTTGATGCCAATGCCCCTGCCGCTGACCGAGCTTATGATGCGGCGGCAATCCTCGGCCTTGCGGTGGCTCAGGCCGGCAAGTTCGAGGCGGCAGCCATCCGAGACGCAATCCGCAAGGTCACCGGGAGCGACGGCGAAGTGATCCATGCCGGTCCTGAGGGCTTCAAGAAGGCGCTCCGGCTCATCAAAGAAGGCAAGCCGGTGCACTACGAGGGCGTCATTGGGCCTGTGACCTTCGATCAGTACGGCGATATTAGCGGCCCCTTCCGGCTGTGGCGGATCCAGAACGGCGAGGTCACGACCATTGGCCAGATGGGCGTCGATGAGGTCAATGCTATCAAGGCTAAGATCCCATCACGCTAGACCCTGCTGATCATTGACTCAGGCTCCGCGCTTGGCGCGGAGCCTTCGCTTTTTTGCCGGAGATTGCCATGTCCATTCGTCCCGACCGGACACTGCTCGCACCTGGGCTCGAGATCAGCCGCATGGTCACAGGCCTGTGGCAGGTGGCCGACATGGAGCGGGATGGCCACCTCTTGGATCGTGACGCTGCAGCAGCCGCAATGGCCGACTACGCCCGCGCGGGCTTTGACAGTTTCGATATGGCAGACCATTACGGCAGTGCAGAGCTGATCACTGGTCGTTTTCTGAACATGCGGGCTGGAGCCGAGGGGCAGCGTCCGACTGCCTTCACGAAGTGGTGTCCCTCGCCGGGACCGATGTTCGCAGACGTCGTCCGGGCTGGCATCGCCGAGCGTCTGGAGCGCCTTGGTGTCGAAACCATAGATCTGCTGCAGTTCCACTGGTGGATGTTCGAGCACCCCGGCTATATCGATGCCATGAGGGAGCTCGCCGCGCTGCAGCAGGAAGGACGTATCCTCCATCTCGGCGTAACGAACTTCGATACCGGCCACCTGCGCCTCTTGGTGAAGCACGGCTTTCCGATCGTGTCGAACCAGGTTTCGTTCTCCCTGCTCGATCGCCGCGCCGGGGAGGACATGAGCGCGTTTTGTCTCGCCACGGGCGTGCGCCTGCTGGCCTATGGTACACTCGGAGGCGGCTTCCTGACGGACCGGTGGACGGGTGCGCCGGAGCCGACCTCCATCAAGGATTGGAGCAAGTCGAAATACAAGCGCTTCGTTGACACGATTGGAGGATGGTCTGCTCTCCAGTCGATCCTAGCCGCCTTGCACAACGTTGCTCGTAAGCATGGAGTGTCTGTCGCAAATGTAGCCACACGTTGGGTGCTCGAACAGCCGGCCGTTGCGGCTGTCATTGTCGGGGCCCGGCTCGGGGAGCGTGAGCACCGGGCGGACAATGCGGCCCTGTTTTCGTTCTCATTGGACGAAGATGACAAGCAACGCATCGACGAGGCGTTGGCTTCCACCCAGCGTATTCCAGGGGATTGCGGTGACGAGTACCGTCGCCCACCATTTCTCACAGCGTCGGGCGATCTCAGCCATCACCTTGAGAGCTTTCCACCGGTGTTCGACGCAGTCCCAATCGATGGGCGGCCCGACCGCCTACGCATTGACTCTGGCAGCGTCTGGGAGCCCATCTGTGGCTACAGCCGTGCGGTCCGGATCGGCAATCGCATCCTTGTCAGTGGAACTACGGCTACCCACGGCTCAGGCGAGATCATCTGCCCAGGCGATGCCCAAGGGCAGGCGGTCTACATTCTGGATAAGATCGCAGCGAGCATCGCCTCCTTGGGAGGAACGCTCGCAGACACTATCCGAACACGTATCTATCTAAACAATGCAGACGACTGGGAGCCCGTTTCTCGGGTGCATGGCCGCTACTTTGGAGCAGTGCGACCTGCGAATACGCTGCTTGAGATCTCACGTTTGGTAGGAGACTACGCGGTTGAGATCGAGGCCGAAGCTGTCGTCAACTAGTTATCTTGAGTGGAATGGTTCAAGTCGCGAATGCATGCGTACCTATAGGCATAAAGTTATGGCCAACGAGCGCTGGCATTAATTTCAGGAGAGTTCACCAGCGAAAATGTTTCCCACGGCGAGCACGAGGGCCATGCCATAAAGGAAAATGGTCGGCGAGAAACTCTCGTCCATTCGTGGTCATCCTCTTAGCACCCGCCTGACCCTGTCAGCCGCAGAGCACTGTCGAAGCTCTGCTCACATTGTAGCAAAGATCGAAGTACGGCTTTCCCCCCTTTCCCCCTCCCCCCGCTCCTAAGCTTTCTACCAAAGTCTGTCTTTCTCAATCATGCCGGTTGCAATGGATAGGAAGCGATGAACAGGCCTCAAGAGCTCACATATCGATCATTCAGAGGCCTCTACGACGAATGCTGACCATGAGACTGCTGCAAAAAGCTCAGACCTACTTCCGCAAGGCAGAATTGCCGCCAGTCATCCAGCGGCAAGCAACTGCCCATGATGAACAAGCTGGCCGCTCACGTTCAAAGCGAGCCCAAATCAGGGACGTGCTGCGCCAATACGAGAGAGGCAGTCTCAAGGAGGCTGAAGCCGTCGAAGAGCTGCTCAAGATCCTACGCTGAGACGGATCCAGACTTCCCTGTCCTTGTGTCCCTACCCACTTCGCAGGAGATAGCCACGGCGCCGCTTTCGCTGGAGCCAGGTCTCAGGGGCTTCCACGGCGCATGACCGGTTGTCGTAGAGCTCAACCCTGCGCTGGCCTGGTCGGCCAATGCGGCCCTACTCACCAATCAGGGCGGCATCCCCTAACAGACTAGGCTCGATCGACAGCACATAGTAGCGGGCCATGTTGCAGCTGGGATCGCATCGGTCGAGCACCAGATACTGGATTGTGTCTTGGGACATGCATCCATGTTGCGCAAGCCATGTGCCGAGGTCCAATCAATGTCTTGAATCCTTTGGGCTGCAACGATTCACATCAGTGATGCACCTGCGATCGATATGTCATCGTAGCTCGACACGGGCCTTCTCCCCTACCCTCATCCGCGTCTTTACTGTCTCCCCGGAGGCAGATTCCGGGCAGCCTTTTCGAGTGCCATGACACGCTCCTCGAGAGCACCGATCGACGTCAATGTGTAGGCCAAGCTGCCGGCCGCCAACCCCGCGGCGACAATGGCGGTGATCAGGGTGCCGGTCTCAATGGCCTTGTGCTCGACCCGGGTCCGATGCAGAGCCTTCTTCAGGTACCGCTCGAAGATCACGTAAAGGACGAGCCCGCCCACGACGGTTGAAATCAACACCATGCTTTTGCCTCTTCGTTTCTCCGTCCCACCCCTACAGCTCTCCTATGATGAGCGAACTGCATATTCCAACCCTGCCCACCGGAAACTCAGCACAAGCCAGTTGTCGGAGCGCGCATGATCCCTCTCCCCTTATGACATCCTGCGCCGCCGCATGGCCAAAAGCTCGACACTCAGATCGATCCGGCCGGCTTTGACCAGGCGCGCCATGGCCCGGAAGTACCCGCCCGGGTTCTTGATCCGGCCCTCGCCGCGCGAGACGTCGTCGTCGTAGAGCTGCAGCACGTAGATCACTGTCACCGCGGCCCGCACCAGGCCGATCTCGGCCACGGCTTCGTTCCAGGCGCTTTCGTTCGCCCCCAGCGAGGCCCGCAGATAGCGGCCGGCCGCCACGAGGCCAGCCAAGTCCTCAACGGGTTGGGGGTAGTCGTTCAGGGTGGGGCAAGCCTCAAGGATCAATTCCGGTGATAGGTGCTGTGCGGTTTGTTCGATATGAAGAACCGCCTCAGCTTTCTTCGGAAAGCCTTTGTTACAAGTCTCACTAGGAGAACCGTTGTCTGTTTCTAAGTGGCGGACTCCGAGTCCGGCATTGCCCGCTTCATAGAAGGTCTCTTCGGTATCGGTTCCCAACAGCTGCCAGGCGTCCAGGAGATCGGCCGGCAGGGTCACCTGCGAGCGGGTCGGTGTGCGGGCCTGGAGGGTCTTCAGCCGGGCCTCGAGCTCACTGCGGTCGATGTCCGGGAAGTGCTGCGCCAGCGCCCTCAGGGCTTCCTCGGTCGCCCGCCGGCAGATCGTGACCTCGTCGAACGCCCGTTTCTGCACCTCGCGCAGCTGTTTCTGCTCCAGCAGCATCACCGCCCAGTCACCGCGCCGGGCATAGATCGGGGTCAGATCGAAGCCGAAGGCGTCGACCACCTGCCCGGCCAGGTCCTTGACGGCATAGCGCTTGCCGTTGGGCGAGTCCTTGGGCGCGAGCAGTTGCCGATCGACCAGCTGGCGCAGGATGCGCCGGATCGCCCGCTCGGTCAGGCCGGTGCGGGTCATGAGATAGTCATTCGATGGCCACACCAGCAGGCGCTCCCACTCCTGCTCGCCCCAGCAGGCGACCAGTTCCGACAGCACCGCCCGCTGGGCCGGCCTCAGGTCGAGGGCCTTGCCGGCGTCCCGGGCTGCCGTGGATAGTTCTTTACGCGTCACCGTGCGCCCGGCCTCGAGCGCAAGCTTCCTTGCGGCCAGAGCGGCATGTCTCAGCCGCCGGCCTCCAGACGATGCCACCTGCATCGTACCCTCCATGTTGAGGGCAAAGCGAGAGCGTTCACCGAAACCGATGCTCTTGACAGTCAGCTTGTCGGGATGGCATAAGGAATGTGTTCAGAATTCACTTACGCCCACCCTCGGTGGGTCTCCAAAGGCCCTCGAAGTTTCCAGCTTCGTGGGCCTTTTGCTTTGCCTGGGTTACATCACCGTGTTTGGCTCCTTCCGAACAAAGGTGGTCTCAAGAGCGTGGTTGATGGCGTCTTGACGCGTCCTAAACCGGCCGCTCTCGACAGCATGGTCGATTGCCGCCCCGATCAGTTGAGGAACCCAGACATTCATCTCCCGGTCACCCCGCTCACGGCGAGCTTTCCGGAGGCGCTGAACACGCTCGATCCCTTTCACGTCAGGCATGGCACTCCACCCCATCGCACTTGTGACAGTTACGAGAAATGACCGATTCTGAGACGGCTGTGGAGTCGGAGCGCAAGAATCCATTCACAATAAATGAATTCTCCGTTGGAAAACTCGTTTAGGAAGAATCAGTTAGCGCAACCGGCCGAATCAATTCGCAAGTAAATGGCTGGTTCCAGGCGTCTTGGCGTTAGGCGCTTGATTCTACGTCCTGAGTTATCGAGCCGACATACCGATGCCCACTCCGACGTTCTTCTCTACGATTCTTAGTGTTTGGTCTTTAAAGACTACGCATCAGCAGCGACATTACCATTAATATTTGCGGCTGCCTCAAGAAGCTGGGTCCTTGGAGGAGCATGCTAAGTGCTTGCCTGTCTCATCATCATCTCTGACCCACACCTCACTGACGAAGCGTTACAGCCAGTGCGACGCTTTCAGTGTCTCACCCGAACCGGGTTGTGGAGGAAACAGGTATTGTTCAGGGCCACAATCCCGCGGCCAAGCGTCGTCCTATTTGGAGTTCGACGTGACGAGGTTCTCGAGCCTGACATCAAAATCCGGATCGTGAATGAGCGTGATCGGATCCTGTCCGTCGCCGCCTCCCCGGCTCTTGAGGAACCAGCCCTCGTCAGAGTTTGCACCCGAGACGATCGTTGATCCGCGTGCCATCGTTTTCGCCAAAGATGAGCCGAGCTCGCCTTGAGGATCCCGAAAAGCGTGCTGCCGAGTCATCCAACGAGACGAGACAAGCACCGCAGAAGAGTTGCGAGAGTTTGCCGGTCAAATCCTCGACAGAACCCGGATTACTAAACAGTAGCTACCGAAATATTCCTGTGAGTTCCCGACCGGTTATTTCTTTGCGAAGCCGATGGTAACTCCACTCA
>NZ_JBVVAK010000133.1:0-21686 GCF_055792825.1 Microvirga sp. GN3 | reverse complement strand
GGCCGCTGCAGCCGCAGCACCAGTTCGATCAGCTCTTCCTTCGTCAGGCGCTGCAAATCAGTGCGATCCATGGCCCCATGGATTCAGGAATTGCGCCTGATGACAAGGGCGTGGGTAATTACGCTGCATTGGCATTCGATGTACCAGGAGAAGATCCTTTGGGCACTCTACGGTAGAAGTTTTATACTTCGGTCTAAATAGAAAATACTATGTTGCTGTCATCGCTGCCGGATGAACGCGCGATTGTCGCCTTCGTTCATTGTTTGCCACAAGGCGCTCCAGCAACATCCATCCTTTGAAGCGGGTTGATGAACCGTGGATGCGGTTGCGTCAACAAATTTCTCCTGAAAATGCAATTATTCCAGTAGGTTGGAACGATTCAAAAGAAAGCTTCGATTATGAAGGCAGGTGCCGACATCGTTGTGAATGTAGCCTTTCATGTCAGGCTGGAAATGCTTACTGATGGGTTTCATGGGGACGTGAGCTGCCACGTCGCCCTATTATATTAAATAGCATAGGTGCCAGTTTATAGTGCTTACAAAAAGTGTAACCCACGATTATAATCATTATAAACTGCAGTTTAGAGTAGTTTGAAAACATAATTCTTGCCTCAACCCAACGGAAACCATAGTCAGTGAACCGACAGGCAATCCGCTGATTGCGCATGCGTGTGAGGCTCCAAGAGGCTTCCGTGCGATTGACAGCCTTGGGGGCATCCATGAATCGTCGTTATGTGTTGAGTATGGGAGTGAGCCTCGTCTCGCTTGCCGTGATGGTGGCATCAAGCAGTCAGTCCTTGGCTCAGATACAGCCTGTGTCGGGTGAAATCGCGCTGGAGACAGTGACCGTCGAAGGGCAGGGCGGCAGCGCGACCGGGCCAGTGAACGGCTATGTTCCCAACCGCACGACAACCGGCTCCAAGACGGACACGCCCATCGAGGAAATCCCGCAGTCGGTCTCGGTGATCGGCCGCGAAGAGATCGAAGATCGGCAGGCGCAGAAGGTTGACGAGGCTCTGCGCTACACGGCTGGCGTCTTTGCGCAGCCCTATGGGCTAGACTCGGATACGGATTGGTTCTTCATCCGCGGTTTTGATGCGGGACAGACAGGCGTTTTTCTGAACAATCTGCCGCTCTATCAATATGGGTTTGGCGGGTTTTATATTGACCCGTTCATTCTCGAACGCATCGAGGTGCTCAAAGGACCTTCCGCCGCTCTTTATGGCGGTTCGTCCATCGGTGGTATCGTCAATCTCGTGAGCAAGCGTCCGGTAACCGAGCCGCTTCGCTACGTCGAGACGGGCGTCAATTCCTGGGGCAACGGCTATGCGGCCTTCGACTTCGGCGGCGCTCTCGACAAGGACAAGATCTGGTCCTATCGCCTGACCGGAAAGGTGTCCGGGGGCGGCTGGGAAACGGAGATCGCCGAGGACTTCCGTGGCGTCATTGCGCCGGCCTTCACGTTCCGGCCGAACGCAGGCACCGAACTCACCCTGCTTGCGTCCTATCAGCATATGGACCTCATGCACACGGGCGGGTTCCTGCCATATGTGGGAACAGTGGTGCCTGCCCCGTTCGGCCGCATCTCGCGCCGGTTCTACTATAGTGAGCCCGATATCGATCTCTACCGCCGCGAACAGGCGATGATCGGTTACGAGTTCGAGCATGCCGTCAACGACGTCTGGACGCTCAAGCAGAACTTCCGCCACGCGCATGTGGATTCGAAGGAGCGCGGTCCCTATCCGTTCGGTTATCTTGGCGGAGCGCCGGTCGGGCCTGATTTCCTGTTGTTTCGCGTTGGCTTCAACCACCACACGGTGGTGAACACGCTCTCTCTCGATAACCAGGCAGAGGCGAAGTTCAGCACGGGACCGCTGGATCACACGCTGCTCCTCGGCCTGGATTACAAGTATTACAACATCGATCATATCCAGGCAGCCGGCGGCGGCACGCCGATCAGTCCCGTCAATCCGATTTATGGTGCCCCCCAGGGGCCGACGGTCCCTTACCTCGATCAGAACCTGACCATGAACCAGGTCGGGTTTTACGCTCAGGACCAGATCCGCTATGATGGTTGGATCGCGACGTTGAACGGACGGTATGACCACGTCTCCACGAAGAGCACGGATACGGTCGGTGCCGCCAATTTCAGCGACGAAGCCGGCGAGTTCAGCGGTCGCCTGGGTCTGGGCTATGAGTTCGCCAACGGGATGACGCCCTACATTGCGGTATCGCGCTCCTTCAACCCCGTCATCGGCTCCGATTTCTTCGGCCAGTCGTTCGCCCCTGAAACCGGCCAACAATATGAAGTCGGCCTCAAATACAGGCCGACCTTCGTTGATGCTCTGATCACGGCATCCCTGTTCGATCTCACGCGTCAGAACGTCAACACGACTGACCCGGAGCACTCATTCTTTGAGGTGCAGCTGGGCGAGGTTCGCTCCCGAGGAATTGAGCTCGAAGCGCAGGCCAACATCACGGCGGACCTGAAGGCGATTGCCGCATTCACGGCTTATGACATCGAAATCACTGAGGATTCAAATCCGCTACTGATCGGAAATCGACCCAATGTCGTGCCGGAAATCCTCGCCTCGGGCTGGCTCGACTACACGGTTCAGGACGGTCCGTTCAAAGGGCTCGGCTTCGGTGCAGGTGGTCGCTATGTCGGGTTCTCCTATGCCGACAACGAGAACACCCTGAAGGTGCCTGCCGCGACCGTGTTCGATGCAGGCATCCGCTACACGCGCGATAACTTCACGGTGGCACTCAACGTCAACAATCTCTTCGATGACGAATATGTCTCAGCCTGCGATACGCAATTCACCTGCAATTATGGTGCCGGTCGCGTCGCAACCCTAAAGGCGGGCTACAAGTGGTGATGTATGGAGCGCCGTCGCAAGACGGCGCCCTCACGACTGTGCCGAAGCCAATGTCCGCCGCTTCTCGTCCAGACTCTGCACTCGAGACGCCATTGTTCGAGTTGACGGATGTCAGCTTCTCGATTCCGGAGCGCATCTTGCTGCATCCGCTCACACTAACCCTGCCGGGGCAGCGCGTGATCGGATTGATCGGCCATAATGGCTCGGGCAAGTCGACGCTGATCAAGCTGCTGGCTCGTCAGCAGCCGGTCTCGGGCGGCGCCATCGCTTTCGAGGGAAAAGGACTATCCGATTGGGGAGAGCGGCCCTTCGCGAGGCGGGTCGCTTATCTGCCGCAGCAGACGCCTCCGGCTTCGGGCATGCTCGTCAAGGAACTTGTGGCACTCGGCCGCTATCCCTGGCATGGCCCGCTTGGTCGCTTCGGAGCGACCGATCGCGAGAAGGTGCGGGAAGCAACGGTGCTCGCCGATGTCGAACCTTTCGCCGACCGCCTCGTCGACACCTTGTCAGGCGGCGAGCGCCAGAGGGTCTGGCTCGCCATGCTGGTCGCACAGGATGCTCAGTTCCTACTGCTCGACGAGCCGATTTCCGCACTCGATGTCACCCATCAGGTGGAGGTGCTGGCCCTCGTTCAGCGTCTTTCGCGCGAGCGCGGCCTTGGTGTGGTCGTGGTGTTGCACGACGTCAATATGGCAGCCCGCTTCTGTGACGAGATCCTAGCGCTGCAGATGGGGCGATTGATTGCTCGCGGCACGCCCGATGAGATCATGACGCCGCACCAGTTGCAGGCCATCTACGGCATCGCCATGGATGTCATTCCCCATCCCGTCACCGGCCAGCCCGTCAGCTTCGTCCGTTGAACCTTCCAAGCCCCTGCTTGCCGTTATCGGCAGCCGGCAGTACCTAGTTCCGCCATGCGTTCCCTGCTCAATCGCTTCTTTGCCTATTATCGGCCCCATCGCGGCCTGTTCGTGCTGGATTTCTCCTGTGCGGTGGCCTCCGGTCTGCTCGAACTTGGCTTCCCTATTGCGGTCAAGCTGTTCATCGACACCCTGCTTCCGACCGGTCAGTGGGGGCTCATCGCACTCGCCTCGGCCTTGCTGCTTGCCATCTACGTCCTTAATGCCGGCCTGATGGCGACGGTGACCTATTGGGGGCATATGCTCGGCATCAACATCGAGACCGAGATGCGGCGCAAGGCCTTCGACCATCTCCAGAAGCTCTCCTTCGGCTTCTTCGATAACCAGAAGACCGGCCATCTCGTGGCCCGACTCACCAAGGACCTGGAGGAGATCGGCGAGGTCGCCCATCACGGGCCGGAGGATCTTTTCATTGCCGTGATGACGCTCGTGGGTGCGTTCATCCTGATGTTTACGGTCAATGTGAAGCTCGCCCTCATCACAGCCATGGTCGTGCCTCTGACCGCTTGGCTGACGACTCGCTATGGCGGCCGCATGACGCGGAACTGGCAGGCTCTTTATGGCCGCGTCGGCGATTTCAATGCACGCATCGAGGAGAATGTCGGCGGTATCCGCGTAGTCCAGGCCTTCGCCAACGAGGATCATGAGCGTCGGCTGTTCGCCGTCGACAACCAGGGCTACCGCAAGACCAAGCTTGAGGCCTACAAGATCATGGCCGCCTCGACCTCGCTGAGCTATCTCAGCATGCGCCTGATCCAGATGGTCGTCATGGTCGCCGGCAGCTATCTGGTGCTGAAAGGTGAACTCAGTGCTGGTGGCTTTGTCGGCTTCCTGCTCCTTGTGGGCGTCTTCTTCCGCCCCATCGAGAAGATCAATTCGGTCATCGAGACCTATCCCAAAGGCATCGCGGGCTTCAAACGCTACATGACGTTCCTCGATACGCGCCCGGACATCGCGGACCGTCCCGGCGCGAGGGATGTGGACAAGCTCACGGGCGACATTGAGTATAAGAATGTCACCTTCGGCTATGCCGAGGAGCACAGCATCCTCCAGGGGCTCGACCTGACGATCCGTGCCGGCGAGACCATCGCCTTCGTCGGCCCATCGGGGGCAGGCAAGACTACGATCTGCTCTCTGCTGCCCCGTTTCTACGAGGTCGATAGCGGCGCGATCACCATTGACGGGATCGATATCCGCGACATGACGCTCCGCTCCCTGCGTAGCCAGATCGGCATCGTGCAGCAGGACGTGTTCCTGTTCGCGGGCACGATCCGCGAGAACATCGCCTATGGCCGCCTTGAGTCTTCTGAGGCCGAAATCCTGGAGGCGGCCCGTCGTGCCCGGCTCGACGAGGTGATCGCCTCCCTGCCGGCGGGCCTCGATACGATCATCGGAGAGCGCGGCGTCAAGCTGTCGGGAGGGCAGAAGCAGCGCTTGGCCATCGCGCGTATCTTCCTCAAGAACCCGCCGATCCTGATCCTGGATGAGGCCACGTCGGCTCTTGATACGGAAACCGAGCGGGCGATCCAGCAGGCTCTCGCCGAATTGTCGATGGGCCGCACGACGCTGGTGATTGCCCATCGCCTCGCGACCATCGTGAATGCGGACAGGATCGCCGTGATCGATCGGGGCGTGATCGTGGAGCAGGGCGACCACAGGGAGCTTCTCGCTCTTAACGGAATTTACAGGCGGCTAAGCGAGGCGCAGTTCGCCTGACGAGGTCAGGCACCCGCCGCGTCCGCCCAGAACTTGAGGCTGCGGGCATTGACGGGTGATCCTACGGCTTCGTTCAAGGCGAGGATGGCCTCGTGAAAGTGCTCGGCCTCCTTCTGGCTGGCGAGCAGCATGAGGCTGTGAATGATCCGGGTGATGCGCAGGTGGTTGTGGTCGTAGGACGTTAGCCACCATCGCGTATCCCGGTAGAACCGGAGCATCCGTTCGGTCGCTTTCGCGAGCGTGTCCTGGGCGCTGCGGTCCGTCCTGATCGCATCTATTTCCGCCTGCGTTAGAACCGGAGCTCCAGGTTGGGCGCCGCTACGGGTCTGCAAGGGAAAGAGCCACTGGATGTAGTCATGTACTTCTTCCAGTTGCTCATCGGAAAAGCTGAGGACATCAGCCGCAAGACGTCCCCTGCCATCGTGCCCGGTTCCGGCGAGATAGGCATGGAGAGGCCCTGCAGCTGATCCAGACATGGTTTGATCTCCGATCCGGTCACCCAGATTGAAGATTCTCGATGGCTTAAGTGAGGAGGCTTGCCGCAAACCGCGCGCAGACGAGGAGCAGGAAGATACCGAAGGCGACCTCGAGCCGGCGCTTCGAGAGCCTGTGCGCGAGGTGCGCGCCCACCGGCGCCATCCAGGTGCTGGTAGGGATGAACAGGATAAGGCCGAGAAGCGACACGTAGCCCAGCGCCAGCGGCGGCTGGAAAGCTGTGACCGTGGGGTAATCGGCCATATGCGGCCAGCCGGCATAGATGTAGCCGAGCGCCCCCGGGATCGAGATCAGGATACCGAGGCCAGAGGAGGTCGCGACCGCCTGATGGATCGGGCGGTTGTAGAAGGTCATGAACAGATTAGAGAGCTGGCCGCCGCCGATGCCCATGAGCGCTGAGAGGATGCCGATGAGCCAGCCATAGGCGACCATGATCGGCTTTGCCGGCATGTCGAGGCCGAAGCGCCAGGTGTCCTTGCCGAACAGCAGGCGGATGGCCGAGATTCCTGCCACAATCACGAAGACCGTCTTGAACAGGTCGGCCGGAGCATAGCGGGCGATGATGCTGCCGATGATGACGCCGAGCACCACAGGCACGGCCCAGACCCGCAGAATCGTCATGTCGACCGCCCCTTTCGCTCTGTGCGTGTTGAAGGAGCGGATGGAAGTGGGAATGATGATGGCAAGCGAGGTGCCGACGCAGAGTGGCATGCGAACTTCCTCAGGCACCTCCAGGATGCGGAAGAGTTCGTAGAGGATCGGCACGGCCACGGCGCCACCGCCAACACCGAACACGCCGGCGAGCAGGCCTGTGATGGCACCAGCGGCCAGCAGCGCAGCCACGAGCCAAGCCAATTCGAACAGAGGTATGCCAAACATCGGAAGGTCCATCGAGAGGGAGGAGATCGCCGTAGGATCTTTTTGATCTGTCGGCAAGTGATGCTGTTGCAGGGCCGCCCTACGGCGAGGAGTTTGCTGCCCGCCGCTCCTGATATTCACGCGCCTTCTGGTCAATCCACGACCGGTCCGTGATGCCGCCGGGATTGGCGCGGGTCGCCATGGCGTCCATGAAGGCGAGGAAGCGCTCATGGGCAACGCCATAGAGGCGACGCAGCTCGTCCAGAGGTTCGGGATGATCGTCCACGCGCAGATCGAGCATGGGATAGGGCTCGTCGCGCCAGACCTTGATGGCGGCGGATTGCTTGCCGCGCTTGTCGCCGCCCTCGGCCTGTCCGGCATCGAGCGCCGTCATGAGACGATCCGCGAAGGGAAGATCCAGGCGCCGCTTGTAGGTTTCGAGCGTCGCCTCGATGACAGTCGGACCTGCCAGCATGTTGCCGGCCACCGAGACGCCCTCATCCGTGAGATGTCCGCACCAGTCGATGCAGTCCGGTCCCGTATGAGCGGCCGTACGGCCGTCTCGATCGATCACGTGGAGCTGACGGGAACGGTTACCCGGATCCTGCGCCGTGAGGATCGAAACGATTTCCTCGGCGCTTCGCCCCTCGGCAAGGAGTTTCACGCCGTCCGTGCCGTAGAGCGGATTGACGAGTGCCTGCGTGGCGAGAGCGCCGATCCGTGCCGCGCCGTGGGGGCAGAGCGCTCCCACGGCGAAGAACTTGGTCGTTACCGCAACGCCGAAGGCGCCGGTCTCGGGATCCTTGGCGATGATCGACCAAGTCATGATCTATGCTCCTCAACGACCGACCGCATAGGCCTGCATGAGGCGTGGCGTTGCGGCGCCATGCAGCAGGCCGTCCTTGTCGCGGCTGGCCGCCACGAGGCGTCCGACCGTCCAGGCGGGCGCGACCTCGACCTCGTGACCGCGTGCGCGCAGATCGTCGAGAACCTCCGCGCCATAGGTCTCCTCGGCCATGAGATGGCCGGGCTTCTGCTCGCGTGGATAGAAGGAGGAGGGGAAATGCGCAGTGTGCGACATCGGCTGGTCGATGGCTTCCTGCAGGTTCAGGCCGTGATGGGCATGGCGCAGGAAGAGGAGAAGCTGCCACTGCTCCTGCTGGTCGCCGCCCGGTGAGCCGAAGACCATATAGGGCTTGCCGTCCTTCTCCGCGAGGGTCGGGGTGAGCGTGGTGCGCGGACGCTTGCCCGGCGCGAGGCTCGCCGGCAGGCCTTCTTCGAGCCAGAACATCTGGGCGCGGGAGTTGAGCATGAAGCCGAGTTCCGGGATGACAGGCGAGGATTGCAGCCAGCCGCCCGACGGCATGGCCGCGATCATGTTGCCGAAGCGGTCCACCACGTCGATATGCACCGTGTCGCCGCGCCGCGCCGAGCGCATGGACTGAAGCGTCGGCTCGCCACCGGAGATCTTCTTGTCGGTGGTAGACAGTTCGCGTAGCGCCTTCAGGGTGCGCTCCACCTGAGCCTCGTACCCCTCGACGTGGCCGGGCCGCAGCTCAAGGGAGGCCCTGCCCGTGATGAGCTTGCGGCGTTCGTCGTTATAGGCATCCGACAGCAGCGCCTGGATCGGAACATCGACGAAGTCCGGATCGCCGTAATAGGCCTCGCGGTCGGCAAAGGCGAGCTTCATCGACTCGACGATCGTATGGATGAACTCGGCGCTGGTCGGGCCCATGGTGGCGAGGTCGAAGCCCTTCAGCAGGGCGAGTGTCTGCAGGAAGACCGGACCCTGGCCCCAGGGACGGATCTTGTTCACCCGGTAGTTATGGTAGTCGTAAGTCTGCGGCGCGTCATAGCTTGCGGACCACTTGGCCATATCGTCGGCGGTCAACACGCCGCAATGGCGCGAGCCGCTCTGATCCATGGCTTCCGTCTTGCGCACGAAGGCATCGATGGCCTCGGCCACGAAGCCCTTGTAAAAGGCGTTGCGCGCTGCTTCGATCTGCGCCTCGCGGTCGCTGCCCCGGGCCTCGCCTTCGCGGATGATGCATTTCCAGGTGTCCGCGAGCTGCGGGTTGCGGAAGAGCTGGCGCGGCTTCGGTACCTCGCCTCCGGGCAGGAACACGGCTGCGGAGGTCGGCCATTCCGTCTCGAAGAACTCCTTCAGGCCCTTGATGGTGTCCGACACGCGCGGCAGCAGGGGATGACCGTGCTCGGCGTAATAGATGGCAGGTTCCAGCACGTCTCTCAGCGAGAGAAGACCATGATCGCGCAGCAGGAGCATCCAGGCATCGAATGCGCCGGGCACGACGGTGGCGAGCAGGCCGTTGCCGGGAATGAGCTTGAGGCCCTCGTTCTTGTAATGCGCGATGGTGGCGCCCTGCGGGGCCGTGCCCTGGCCGCAGAGCACTTCGACCTTCTTGGTCTTGGCCGAGTAGAACACCGCCGGCACCTCGCCGGATGGCCCCACCAGATGCGGTTCGACGACCTGGAGCACGAAGGCGGAGGCGACGCAGGCGTCGAAGGCATTGCCGCCTTTCTCCAACATCGACATGCCGGCGGCCGAAGCCAGCCAATGGGTCGAGGTGACGATACCGAAGGTGCCGAGGATCTCGGGCCGTGTCGTAAACATGATCTCTTATCCGAAGTTGGCGTTTTAATTACTGTTCGCGGGGATCGAGCGCGTCGCGCAGGCCGTCGCCGAGAAGATTGAAGCCGAGCACGATCAGGAAGATCGCCGAGCCGGGGAAGATCGACATCCACGGCGCCTGATCCATGAAGTTCTTTGCCGTATTGAGCATCGAGCCCCAGGACGGGTTCGGCGGCTGCTGGCCGAGGCCGAGGAAAGACAGGCTTGCCTCCGCGATGATTGCAGTCGCGATGGTGAGGGTGCCCTGAACCAGGATCGGCGGCAGTACGTTCGGCAGAACGTAGCGGACTAGGATCCAGAAATCGGGCAGGCCAATGGCCCGCGCGCCTTCCACGTAATCCTCCGCCTTCACGGTCAGCACCTGCCCGCGGGTGAGGCGGATGAAGATCGGCATGGCGGAAAGACCGATGGCGATCATTGCATTGGTGAGGCTCGGGCCGAGAAAGGCCGCGAGTGCGATGGCGAAGATGAGGAAGGGGATGGCCAACATGGCGTCGGTGGCGCGGGAGATCGCGGCATCGATCCAGCCACCGAAATAGCCGGCGATGAGACCGAACGGCACGCCGAGGACGATGGCGATGGTGACCGAGACCACGCCCGCCATGATGGAGGCGCGGGCGCCCCAGAGCATGCGGGAGAGGAGATCGCGTCCGAGTTCGTCGGTGCCAAACCAGAACAGAGCCGAAGGAGCCTTTCGGATGCTCGTGAAGCTCGGCTTGATCGGGTCGTAGGGCGCGAAATAAGGGCCGACGAGGGCAACGAGAACGAAGAACAGAACGATGGCGCCGCCGAGAACGGCGCTCTTGTTCTTCAGGAATTTGGCGAGGACGCGGCTGCGCTTCTTGGGCAGCGCGACCTCATCGGCAATAACGGCAGTGGCGGTCATGCGGCGTGCCTCAGGCGGGGATTGACGAGAACATAAAGGACATCGGCGAGCAGGTTCATGAAGATGAAGCCGACGGCCGTGCAGAGAACGACGCCCTGCACCACCGCATAGTCACGGTTGAAGACCGCATCGACGATGAGCTTGCCGAAGCCTGGGATAGTGAAGATCTGCTCCGTGAGAACGGCACCAGCGAGAAGCTCGCCGAAGAGCAGGGTCGAGAGGGTCACGATCGGCACGAGCGCGTTACGCAGGGCATGCTTCAGGATGACCTTTCGCGATAGAAGCCCCTTGGCGCGGGCGGTGCGGATATAGTCGGATCGCATGACACCCAGCATGGCGCTGCGGGTGTGGCGCATCAGGCTCGCGGCCAAACCCGTACCGAGCACGAAGGCCGGCATGAGCATGGTCTTGATGTTGAGCCACAGATCTTCGGTCGGCGGCACATAGCCGGAGGCGGGCAGGAGACCCCAGCGGACCGACACCAGCATCATGAGCATGATGCCCAGCCAGAAATTGGGGATGGATAGGCCCGAGAGGGCGATGACGTTGGCCGTGTAGTCGACCGTCGTTCCCTTCTTCACGGCCGAGATGATGCCGGTTGGAATGCCGATGGCGAGCGCTACGATCATGGCCATGATGGCGAGCTCGAGAGTCACAGGCAGCTTGCTCATGATCAGGTCGAGGACCGGGATATCGGTACGCAGCGAGATCCCGAGATTGCCCGTCAAGGCGGAGCCGATCCAAGCGAAATACTGAACCGGAAGGGGATCGTCCAGGCGATACTTTTCGCGCAGGTAGGCAAGCACCTGCGGATCGCGTTCTTCGCCCGCCATGGTGAGAACCGGATCGCCGGGCAGGAGCTTCTGCAGGGCAAAGACCAGGATCGACACGATAATCAGCGTCGGGATGGCAATCAGTATTCGTCGTCCGATGTAGCGCAGCATCAGCTCGTGGAACCCGTGACAAGGAAGGGTAGGGGCGTGCCCGGTCGTCGAACCGGGCACGCCGGCGTGCCCGGTCGTCGAACCGGGCACGCCGTCTTGATCAGCTTAGGAAGCGAACTTCACGCCCTTCAGGCGGATCATGCCGTCCGGATAGGGCTTGAAGCCCTGCATCTTCTTCGAGAGAACGAAGGGCCAGGGCTGATAGTAGGTGTAGATGATCGGAAGATCCTGCTTCAGGATTTCCTGCGCTGCATCATAGAGCTGCTTGCGCTTGGCTTCGTCGTTGATGCTGCGTGCTTCGTTGAGCAGCTTGTCCACTTCCGCGTTACAGTAGCGGCCGTCGTTGAGCGCGCCCTTGCAGGTTGTGAAGGCGTGGATATTGCCGTCGGGATCGACACGACCCGACCATCCGATGATGTTGGCCTGGAAATTGCCGGCCTGCGCTTCCTTCTGCATGGCAGCGAACTCGGTCGGCCGCAGCGTGATCTCGAAGCCCGCTTCCGCCGCCATCGCCTGGATGATCTCGGCGATCTGCTGGGTCGTGGTGCTGGTGCCGAAGGTGATCTCGAACTTCACCTTCTCGGCGCCAGCCTCCTTCAGGAGCTGTTTTGCCTTCGCCACGTCGCGCTTGCCGGCGGCGAATTTCGGATTGTTGTAGGGGCTCGCCGCAGGGAAAGGCTGGCCAGCGGGCGGATAGATGCCGGCACCCACCACCTCGTTGATCACATCGCGGTCGATGGACAATTCGAGCGCCTGACGAACGCGCTTGTCCTGGCCGAGCGGCGTCTTGGCCTTGTCGCCATTGCTGGTGTTGATGGTGATGCCCTGATAGCCGATGCCCGTGACGGGCGCGAAGACAAGATTGGCATCGCTCTTCGCGGCGGGAACATCGCTCGGCGCGAGACGCTCGAGCATGTCGAGGTTGCCCGATTTGAGGTTCGCGAGGCGAACGGTCGTGTCCGGAATAGGCTGGAAGACGATGCGGTCGAAGTTAAAGTTCTTCGCGTCCCAGTGCTCCTTGAAGCGCTCCAGAACGATGCGGTCATTCTGCACACGCTCGACGAACTTGTAGGGGCCGGAGCAAACGGGCTTCTGGCCGAAATCGGCGGAGGCCATGGCCTTCGGCGACAGGATCATGCCGGCGCGGTCGGAAAGCTGCGACAGCAGTGTCGCGTCCGGCTGTGAAAGATTGACCTTCACCGTCAGGTCGTCGACCACGTCGACGCTTGCGACCGATGTCAGCTCGCTCTTACGCAAGCTGTCCGGCAGCGTGCGGGCGCGGTCGAGATTGGCCTTTACCGCGGCGGCATCCATCTTTTCGCCGTCGTGGAAGGTAACGCCCGGGCGCAGCTTGAAGGTGAGCGACTTGCCGTCATCGCCCCAGCTCCACTCGGTGGCGAGTTCCGGCGTGAACTTCAGTTCGGGTGTGATGTCGACAAGCTTGTTGCAAAGCGACGTGAACACGATGCGCCCGACGAAGGTGCGGGCGCGGTGCGGGTCGAGCACATCGGGATCCTCGTTCAGGCCGATGCGCAAGGTTTGTGCAGAAGCCGCGGTGCTCATCATGAGCCCGGCGGCTACGGCAAGGAGCAGTCTCTTCTTCATTCTCTCGTCCTCCAATTGTCCTCTAGGTGTCGTCGTCTGAGTTCAGGGGCTCGTCGCGACGGGCTTATCCTGCCGTTCGCGCCAAGTGCGGTAGAGTGCCAAGCGCTTGGCGAGCGCTGCACTCGGGGGCGGTGCGCTGATGGAACCGGCGCCCGCTCCCTGGATTTCACGCCAGAAATGGCAGGCGACCCGCCGCCCGTCCGGGGCCGTCTCGAGCGCAGGATGCTGCTCCTTACAGAGAGCGCGAGCATGGGGGCAGCGGGTGTGGAAGCGGCAGCCGGACGGCGGCGCGGCCGGGCTTGGCACGTCGCCCTGGAGCAGCGCCTTCGGCTGGCGGTTCGTCGGGGATGGTACGGGGATCGCCGCAAGAAGCGCCTGGGTATAGGGATGCAGCGGGTTGTCGAACAGCGCGTCCGTGTCCGAAAGCTCGACGATCTCACCAAGATACATCACGGCAACGCGGTCGCTCATGTGCCGGATGACGGCAAGATCGTGCGCCACGATGACGAGCGTGAGGCCGAAGCGGTCCTTCAGGTCTTCGAGCAGATTGATGATCTGTGCCTGGATCGATACGTCGAGAGCCGAAACCGGCTCGTCGCCGATGATCAGCTTCGGGTCGCCCGCGAGCGCCCTGGCGATGCCGATCCGCTGCCGCTGGCCACCGGAGAACTCATGCGGATAGCGGTCCGCATGGGTCGGCAGCAGGCCGACCGTGCGCATGAGATCCGCCACGCGCTCGCGCTTCTCCCGGCCGGAGGCGAGGTTATGCAACCAGATCGGCTCGGCGATGATGTCGCCCACATTCATGCGCGGGTTGAGCGAGGCGTAGGGATCCTGGAAGATGATCTGCAACTCGCGCCGCAGCTTACGCAGCTCGGTCTTACTGAGTTTCAGGATCGAGCGGCCCTCATAGCGCACATCGCCCTCGGTCGCTTCGATCAGGCGCAGCAGGAGGCGGCCCAGCGTGGACTTGCCACAGCCGGATTCACCCACCACGGCGAAGGTCTCGCCGCGCTGGATGCCCAGTGACACGCCGTCGACTGCACGCACGATTGTGGGCGAGGAGAGCAGACCGCCGCCACCGAAATGCTTCTTGAGGTCAATGCCTTCGAGAATGATGTTGTCCGCGGGCATCATGCTCATAGGGCGGCTCCACGGTGAAGTTCGAGAGGGGCGTACCAGCAGCGCGCCCGATGGCCCGGCTTGATCTCGGCAAGAGGCGGCGGATCGTTCGCGCAATGGGCGTCGGAGAACGGGCAGCGCGGCGTGAAGCGGCAGCCCTTGGGCATCAACTCCGCCGGCGGAACGGTGCCGCGGATCGTGGCGAGACGGCCCTGTCGGCGGCCGAGCGAGGGGACCGAGCCCATGAGGCCGATGGTGTAGGGATGCTGCGGGTCCTCGAAGATTGCTTCGACCGGACCGCTCTCGACCACGCGTCCCGCATACATCACGGCGACCTCATCGGCGACTTCCGCCACCACGCCGAGATCGTGGGTGATGAGGATCATGGCCGTGCCGGTTTCCTCTTGCAGGCGGCGAATCAGGGTGAGGATCTGCGCCTGGATGGTCACGTCGAGGGCGGTAGTCGGCTCGTCGGCGATGAGAAGCTGCGGATCGTTGGCAAGTGCCATGGCGATCATCACGCGCTGGCGCATGCCACCTGACATCTCGTGCGGATAGGCGCGCAGTCGCTTCTCAGGTGCGGGGATACGCACCTTCTTCAGCATATCGAGCGCCCGCTCCCAGGCCTCAATCTTCGAAACCTTGCGATGCCGGACGATGCCCTCCGCGATCTGGTCGCCCACGGTGAAGGCCGGGTTAAGCGAAGTCATCGGCTCCTGGAAGATCATCGCCATCCGATCGCCGCGCAGATCCGCCCGCTCGCGCTCGGTGAGCGTCAGCAGGTCCTGGCCGTCGAACGTGGCAGAGCCCGCGACGATGCGCGCCGGCGGCGTCGGCAGGAGGCCCATGAGGGCGAGCGATGTCACGCTCTTGCCGCAGCCGGATTCTCCGACAATGCAGAGGGTCTTGCCCTTGCTCACGGAGAAGGACACGTCGTCGACCACGTTCACGCCCTTGGGCGCGCCGTCGAAGCGGACGGAAAGCCCCTGGACCTCGAGCAGCGGCGGTTCCGCGGCCAACCCGGCTTTGTCCGGGTTGCGAATTTCGGACATCGATTGCTGCGCTGCCTCAAGTCCCATGGAGACGTTGATCCTCAGTGTTGTCTGAAATTGTTGCTTCTTGGACGGCGCCTTCGGGCAAGGGGCTCGTCATGACTTTCAGAAGGCCATCCCGGACGAATGCGAGGTGCTCGCGCATCGCCCGTTCCGCCGCGTGGGCCTCGCGCTGGGCAATGGCTGCGATGACGCGCCGGTGCTGGTCCATGTAAATCTGCTGCCGGGCGCCGGACCGCGCCCGCTCGCGCAGGATCCGCCAGGTGGTGTCCTGACGGATGCGGTCGACCATGTCGAAGATCGCCAGAAGGAGGGCGTTGCCGGCAACCTCCGCGATGGCCCGGTGCAGAGCGCTGTCCCAGAGTTCGCGTCCATCCGCATCGGAGGTCGAGGCGGTTTTGTCAGCGAGATGCATCAACCGTTCGATGTCGCCATTCGAGGCGCGGAGAGCAGCGAGCCGGGCCAGGGCCGGTTCGATCTCCAGGCGCACATCCATCACCTCCAGCGGATTGGTTCGCCGGGACAGTTCTTCGAGATTGGCATGCGGCTCGGGCGGGCGAGGTCCGAGAAAGGTGCCCTTGCCCTGATGGCGCCAGATCCGGCCTTCGGCTTCCAGCACCTCGAGTGCCCGCCTCAGTGCCCGTCGACCGATGCCGATCTGGGCGGCCAGCAATCGCTCGGAGGGGAGGCGCTGCTCCCCATCGAGAGAGCTTTCCTCCAGAAGAGCCCGCAACCGCCCGAGGGCGAAGTTGGAGCTATCCGGTAGGGACTCGGGGTTGTCCATGAAGACTTCGCTCCGCGCGTACTAATCTTGCTGCTGGTGTTCCGGGCGCGATCCGTTGTTTCGTAACCCGGGTCTTCGACGAAAGGAAACTAGCTCAACGCCGAACCAATTGGCAACTGGTTCGGTGATGGTTCTCTGGTCAAACCCTGCTGATCCATTAGTCGTAGAGGCGAGGAGGTCTATCACCGTGCTTGGAAAGGCTGGGCGGCATTTGCCTAAAGTTTACGCAACGGGAGTGGTCAATCTGCAGTTCTCCAAGCAAGGAGACTTTGGCCTGAAACTTGCTTCATGCGTTGGTTAGTGGATCATCCTTCGCAGCGAGAGCTTTCAGGAATTTGACCAAAGACACCCAATACGGTCAGCGGCCCCTTCGCGTTGCGATCATCGAGGAAAACAGCATCAGGGCGGCCATTCTCGTCGATGGATTGCGGGAGGCCGGGATTGTGGACGTAGAGGTCATCGAGACGATGACCAACATGCTCCGGCGCCTGAGCACCATCGATCCGGATGTGATCATCATCGGCATCGAGAACCCAAGCCGCGATATCCTGGAGCAGATGTTCCAGGTCTCCAAGCTGGTGTCACGCCCCGTGGCCATGTTCGTGGATCGATCCGATGGATCCATGATCCAGGCAGCGGTGGAGGCGGGCGTGTCCGCCTATGTGGTCGATGGACTGCGCAAGGAGCGTGTGAAGCCAATCGTGGACATGGCGGTGAGCCGCTTCAACGCCTTCGAGCGTCTGCAGCGTGAGCTTCTGGAGGCGCGCAGCGAACTGGCCTCCCGAAAGCTGATCGAGCGGGCGAAGGGCATTCTCATGAGAACGAGGCAGCTCTCGGAGGAGGAGGCCTATGGCCTGCTTCGCCAGACTGCCATGAACGAGAAAAGGAAGCTTGTCGACATCGCCCAAAGCGTGGTGACCGCTGCTTCCCTGCTGGAGAAATAAGCGTGCGGGATTTGGAAGAGGTGGGGAGTGGACCCATGCATCAGGCCGGGTCGGTGAATGACACTCCCCCGGAGACGAGGGGGTGTCCGGTGCCCGAGCGTCTGGTCCGTGTCGGGTTCATCCCCCTTGTCGACATGGCCGTGCTGGTGGCTGCCGCCGAGCAGGGGTTTGCCCGTCGCGAGGGCATTCGCCTGGAATTGATCAAAGATGTGTCGTGGTCCAACATTCGCGACCGGCTGGCGTTTCGCCAATTCGACGTTGCCCACATGCTGAGTCCGATGCCGATCGCATCGCAGCTTCATCTGGGATCCAACCCCTATCCCTGTTTCACACCTTTCGCCCTCGGGCGCGGCGGCAACGCGATCACGCTTTCGGTCGAGCTCTATCGCGAGATGCAGGCACTCGCCGGCCTCGATGGCTCGGAGGACGCGCTCACCAACGGCCGGGCCCTGAAGCAGGTGGTCGAGCGGAGGCGGCACGTCGGCAAGAAGCCGCTCGTCTTCGCCATGACTTATCCCTTCTCCTCCCACAATTACGAACTCCGGTTCTGGCTCGCGGCAGCCGGGATCAACCCTGACACTGACGTGACGATGACGGTCGTACCGCCTCCGCTCACAGTTGATGCGATGGCGGCGCGAGCCATCGATGGCTTCTGTGTCAATGCCCCTTGGAACGTAATCGCGGTGGAGAAAGGCGTTGGACGCATGGTGGCGACCAAGGCCGATATCTGGCCCTCTGCGCCGGAAAAGGTGCTGGGTGTCAGCCCGGAATGGGCGGAGGAAAATCCGGAGACGCTGTCTCGCCTCATCGTTGCACTCGATGCCGCAGCCCGTTGGTGCGATGACAAGCAGAACCACAAGGCCTTGGCGGACATGATGGCGGATCCAGCCTATCTGGGCGTGCCATCAGAAATGATCCTGCGCCTGCTTTCCGGGCAACTGACGGTCGATCCTAATGGCAGAACGCGGCATGTGGAGAACTACCTGACCTTCCACGATCAGTCGGCAAATTTCCCCTGGATCAGCCAGGCTCTCTGGATCTACAGCCAGATGGTGCGCTGGGGACAGGGGGCCTACGACGAGACCGGTCTATCCCAAGTCCGGGCAGCCTACCGTCCTGACATGTATCGCGCGGTTCTGGGAAGCTCGGGCGTTCCGATACCGTCCGTCGACAGCAGGATCGAGGGCGCAGAACTAGAGAAGTTCATCGATGGGCGACGCTTCGTGCCCGATGACGTTCCCGGCTACGTGGCAGGTTTCGACATCCGGAACGGGATCAAACCGACGGTCGTGGAATAGGCATTGCACCGCACACAACAAAGGCGCAGTGCACAAATTATGACCTTGAGCAAGATATAGGCAGTCTGTACCTTTTCTAAGTGAGAGAAGGGCGGGACAACGAAGTCCGAGCCACTCTCAAACGATAGGCCGTCAACGATGACGGGCCGTTGATGCCTCTCAAGAGGTGTTTCCCGACAACGACGTCGCTGGATCAGCTGTACCCGCTCCATTGCGGCCTTCAGTTCATCTCGCGGCGTTTTTTGCGTTTCGGCTGGCTCTGCATGACCCGGCAACAGGCGATCTGCGTCTGATCGAGCCTCAAGGCTTCCGGCGGATCAACGACGACACAGTTTCAATCGATTTCGTTCGCGCCGCGCGGCGACAGGAACAGGGGAAGCATGATGCAGACACCGAAGATCACTCGTCGAGACGCGCTTCGCGGTGCGAGTGCCGCTTTGACGCTCGCCGCCGTGAAGGCGGCTTTCCCGGGCGGCGCTTTCGCCCAGAGCACGGAGCCCGAAACCAAGACGGTCAAACTCGGCTACATCGCGCTCACCGACGCTGCGGCACTCATTGTTGCGAAGGAGAAAGGCTTCTTCGCCAAGCACGGACTGCCGGATGCCGAGGTGCTGAAGCAGGCCTCCTGGGGCGCAACCCGCGACAATCTCGTACTCGGCTCGGAAGCCAACGGTATCGACGGCGCTCACATCCTCACCCCGATGCCCTACCTGATCTCGACCGGAAAGGTGACGCAGGGCGGCGTGCCGACGCCGATGTATATCCTGGCACGCCTCAACCTCGACGCGCAGGCGATCTCCGTCGCCGCCGAATACAACGGCCTGAAGCTCGGCCTCGATGCATCGCCGCTGAAAGAGGCCTTCGCGAAGAAGCGCGCCGCGGGCGGCGATCCGAAGGTCGCCATGACATTCCCGGGCGGCACCCATGATCTCTGGATCCGTTATTGGCTCGCCGCCGGCGGCATCGATCCCGACAAGGACGTATCCACCATCGTGGTGCCGCCGCCTCAGATGGTCGCCAACATGAAGGTCGGCACCATGGATGCCTTCTGCGTCGGCGAGCCGTGGAATGCGCAGCTCATCAACCAGAAGCTCGGTTACACCGCGGCCAACACCTACGAGATCTGGAACAAGCATCCGGAAAAGGCGCTGGGTCTTCGCGCCGCATGGGTCGACAAGCACCCCAGGGCAGCCCGTGCCTTGCTCATGGCCGTGATGGAAGCGCAGACCTGGTGCGACAAACTCGAGAACCGCGAGGAGATGTGCAAGATCGTCGGCACCCGCGCCTGGTTCAACGTGCCCGTTGCCGACATTCTGCCGCGCCAGAAGGGCGAATACGATTACGGCATCGAGGGCAAGGTCGTGAAGGACTCGCCCGGGATCATGAAGTTCTGGCGCGATCACGCCTCCTTCCCGTTCAAGTCGCACGACCTCTGGTTCATCACCGAGAATATCCGCTGGGGTAAGTTCGAGACGAACACCGACGCCAAGACACTCGTCGACAAGGTCAACCGCGCCGATCTCTGGCGCGAGGCAGCGAAGACGCTTGGCGTTGCCGCAGGCGACATCCCGGCCAGCGACAGCCGTGGCAAGGAGACCTTCTTCGACGGTAAGGTCTTCGATCCGGACAATCCGCAGTCCTATCTCGCAAGCCTGCCCATCAAGCGCATTGCATAATCGTCGGAGAACAGGCTCATGGTTCATTCCGCCCGCGTCCTCGCCCTCCCGACTCCGAAGGTCGCACCGGTCCAGCAGGCAGCCCTGCATCCGTTGGCGCCGAAATCGGTCAGCAATCTCTCTCGTGCCCGTCGCTTTGCCATTCGCGTTGCCACGCAACTCGCGCCGCCCGTACTGACCGTCGCCTTCCTGCTGCTGCTGTGGCAGATGCTGGCGTCGAGCCCTACCTCGGCGCTGCCGAGCCCTCTCAAGGTGATCGATGACAGCTGGGAAATCATCGTCAATCCGTTCAAGGTCGGGAACGGCATCGACCAGGGGCTTTTCTGGCACGTGTCGGCCTCTCTCGTCCGCGTCGGCTACGGCTATATCCTCGCTGCGATCGTCGGCATCGGAGTGGGCGTCCTGCTCGGCCAGTCGACGCTCGCTATGCGCGGGCTTGATCCGGTGTTCCAGGTGCTGCGCACCATTCCGCCGCTCGCCTGGCTGCCGCTTTCGCTGGCGGCGTTCCGTGACGGCCAGCCCTCCGCCATCTTCGTGATCTTCATCACGAGCGTCTGGCCGATCCTGATCAATACGTCGGTGGGCATCCGCAACATCCCGCAGGATTATCGCAACGTCGCCAAGGTCCTGTGCCTGTCGCCCATCGAGTTCTTCATCCGCATTATGGTGCCGGCCACCGTGCCGCACATGTTCACCGGCCTTCGCATCGGCATCGGCCTGTCCTGGCTCGCCATCGTCGCGGCCGAGATGCTGATCGGCGGCGTCGGCATTGGCTTCTTCATCTGGGATGCGTGGAACTCCTCGCTCATCTCGGACATCATCGTGGCCCTGGTCTATGTGGGCGTCGTCGGCTTCCTGCTCGATCGCTCCATCGCCGCCATCGGCCATCTGCTCACCCGCGGCACCGCCGCACAGTAGGGAGAAGCACCATGGCCTATCTCAAGATTGACCACGTCGCCATTTCCTTCCAGCGCGCGGGCGCCACGACGGAAGTGCTCCGGGATGTGAACCTCTCCATCGAGAAGGGCGAATACGTCTCGATCATCGGCCATTCCGGCTGCGGTAAATCCACCGTGCTCAACATCGTGGCAGGCCTCCTGCCGCCGAGCCAGGGCGGCGTGCTCCTGGAGGGCAGGGCCGTTGAAGGCCCGGGGCCGGACCGCGCCGTCGTGTTCCAGAACCACTCGCTCCTGCCCTGGCTCACCGTGCGCGAAAACGTGGAGCTTGCGGTCAACAAGGTCTTTCGCGGCAGGAAGTCGAAGGCTGAGCGCCGCGACTGGACGAGGCACAATCTCGAACTGGTGCACATGGCTCACGCCGAGAACAAGCGGCCGCACGAGATTTCCGGCGGCATGAAGCAGCGCGTCGGCATCGCGCGGGCTCTAGCGATGGAGCCGAAGATCCTGCTCCTCGACGAGCCTTTCGGCGCCCTCGATGCGCTCACCCGTGCCCATCTCCAGGATCAGGTCATGGAGATCCACAATCGGCTCGGCAACACGATCATCATGATCACCCACGATGTGGACGAGGCGGTTCTGCTCTCTGACCGGATCGTCATGATGACCAATGGTCCCGCCGCAACCATCGGCGAGGATATGCATGTCGACCTGGAGCGCCCGCGCAAGCGCCTCGAGCTCGTCGGCAATTCCACCTACAACGATGCCCGTGCCGCCGTGCTGGAGTTCCTCTATGCACGCCACCGGGCTCCGACACTCGCAGCGTGAGGAGAGTGACGATGCCCAAGAAGCTTGTCGTCATCGGCAACGGCATGGCCGCCGGTCGTGCCCTGGAGGAGCTGTTCGAGCGTGCTCCCGGCGAATACGAGGTCACGATCTTCGGCGCCGAGCCGCGGGTGAAC
>NZ_JBVVAK010000132.1:0-21861 GCF_055792825.1 Microvirga sp. GN3 | reverse complement strand
TTCTACGTCAATCTCGGCATCGGCATTCCGACGCTGGTGTCGAACTACATCCCGAAGGGCATGCGCGTGCAGCTGCAGTCGGAGAACGGCATGCTCGGCATGGGCCCGTTCCCCTATGAGGGCGAGGAGGACGCGGACCTGATCAATGCCGGCAAGCAGACGATCACCGAGCTGCCGACGACGAGCTATTTCTCCTCGTCCGATTCCTTCGGCATGATCCGCGGCGGCCATATCGACCTGTCGATCCTGGGCGCCATGCAGGTGGCCGAGAACGGCGATCTCGCCAACTGGATGATCCCGGGCAAGATGGTGAAGGGCATGGGCGGCGCCATGGACCTGGTGGCGGGCGTCAAGCGCGTCGTGGTGGTCATGGAGCATGTCGCCAAGGCCAAGGACGGCTCGGAGGATGCGAAGCTTCTCAAGGCCTGCAATCTGCCGCTCACCGGCACCGGCGTGGTGGATCTCGTGATCACCGATCTCGGCGTCTTTGCCATCGACAAGAAGGGCGGCTCCGGCATGACCCTGATCGAGCTCGCCGATGGCGTGACAGTGGACGAGATCAAGGCCAAGACGCAGGCCGACCTCAAGGTTGCTCTCGTCGGAAGCCTGTCGAACGCAACCGAGGTCGGTCATGCCAAGAAATCTGAGGAGGAAGCTGCCTCAAACTAGATCTCGGTTGGATAGCTTGCTTGCGAAGGTATGATTTCCATCTCGATGCTGTCACTTGAGGAGGGTAGGGTCCTCTACAATGCCGCTGAGTTCTGAGATCTCTGCCATTCGCGAGGCTGTTAGCATCAGATCCCTTGTGCTGATCGGCATGATGGGCGTTGGTAAAACTAGCATCGGCAAGCGGCTAGCAGCCCGCCTACAGTTTCCGTTCGTGGACACGGACAAAGCCGTAGAAGAAGCCGCCCACCTGAGCGTGAGCGACATTTTTGACATTTATGGTGAGGCGGCCTTCCGCGATTGTGAGCAGCGGGTAATCGCCCGCATACTCCAAACTCCTGGCCAAGTGGTCGCTTTGGGCGGTGGAGCCTGGAAGGACACCCGAACCAGAGCGGTCGTGGAGGCGAATGCGATCTCGATTTGGCTTGATGCCGATCTGGCGACCCTCGTTGGACGTGTCCAACGCCGGACGACACGCCCGCTTCTGCAGAACGCCAACCCAGTCAGTGTGCTCGTAGCGCTCGATCACGAGCGCCGGCCGATCTATTCCCTTGCTGATATTCATCTAATGGTCGGCCACGGCTCTCACAATTGCGTCGTCGATAATCTGATCCACGCTCTTGGCCGACACTTGGGCACGTGAACGTCCTGAGGTGTGGCGGGTTCTCTCGGACGACGACACGTATCAGAAGCTTGCATCAAGTCCGACTATCGCCGGCGAATGTCTCCTTTCGGCACATCTTGGAAGTTTGCTGAATGTCTGCTCCGGCAAGGAACGCCTGACTCTCCTGAAGGACGGTCAACTTCAGAGGATGACCCTTTCCAGACGTTCAAGCAGCGGAGTGCACTTCACCAGCACAGTGTGAGCTGCGGCCATCGACTGGCACCAGCTATCCGAGACGAATGAGCTGCCCCGTCTCTGCCGCCTGCTTCACAGCCGCTATAACTTTAAGAGTGTTCAGACCTTCTCTCCCTGAGACACGTGGGGCTTCCTCGCCACGAATGACCCGGCAGAAATGGCGGATCTGCAAAGCGAGAGGGTCCGCCTGATCGACACGAATCCGCTCCTGATGGATAGGCTCATGCCAGCCTCTTTTCTGGTTGTTGTACCAGACATCCAAGTACGGGATCGTCATGGACGCATGGGTGCCCCCGATCTGATAGCAAGCCTCACCAGTCTGCGGATAGGCAGGGTTTTCGCCTGTCGTGAGTTCCCAACTCCATGGCGCGACGATCGCGTCGGACACGGTGATGGTTCCGAGAGCTCCGCTCCCAAAGCGCAACAGAATGGCAGCGCTATCCTCGACGGCGTTCCCACGGGCCGCGTTGGACTCGATCGCTTGCACGGAGACGACCTCGCCGCAGAGATAGCGGAGACTATCGACGTCATGGATGAGATTGAGGAAGACGGGACCTGCACCTTTCTCGCGCCGCCAGGCAATGTCGAAATAGTCGTCGGGCTTATAGAACCAACAGGTGCCATGAACCGCCAGGATTCGGCCCAACCGACCGGACTCGATTGTTTCCTTCGCCTTCTGGATCAGCGGATTGTGGCGACGATGGTGGCCGACCAGGAGGGGCACACCGGCACTCTCGGCCGCTTCCACAAGCTTCTTTGCTGAGTCGATGTCATCAGCAATTGGCTTCTCCACCAGAGCAGGGATGCCGGCGGCGACACTTTCCAAGCCGTTGGCGGCGTGGACTTGGTTCGGCGTTGCGATGATGATCCCGTCAGGCCGACCTATCTCGATCAGAGCGGAGAAGCTTGGAGCCCACCCAACGCCGATGTCCTCGGTCAGGGCCTTCCCAGTCGGTGAGGGATCGACGACGGCCATAAGTTCTGCGTCGGGTGCGGCTCGCACATGCTCGATGTGCCTTTTGCCGATCAGCCCAGCGCCGAGCACGGCGAGCTTCACTTTCCTAGTCATCGCATCTCCCCCTCGATCATGAGACGGAACGAACCGGCGCAGGTTCTCCGCCAGCTTTGCTAGATTAATTCTGGGACTGATCGATAAGGCGGGCGAGGCGCAGAAGGGCCAACGGGTACCCTTGCGTGCCGAAGCCGGCGATCACTCCCGAGGCGACGCAAGACACATAGGAGTGGTGCCGGAAGGCCTCGCGCTTGTGCACGTTCGAGATGTGTACCTCGATGATCGGGAACTCGCAGGTATTCAGCGCATCGAGAATGGCGACCGAGGTATGCGTGAAGGCAGCCGGGTTGATGACGATACCCCCCGCACGCTCCCGGGCTTCATGGATCCAGTCAATAATCTGATACTCGGCGTTGCTTTGGTGGAACGCAATCTCGAGATTGAGCTCCTGTGCCACCCGCCGGCAATCCGCCTCCACATCGGCGAGGGTCTCGTAGCCGTAGATCGCAGGCTGGCGCTTTCCGAGTAGGTTCAGATTGGGACCGTTCAGGACGTAGACGATGCGGCTCATGGCGTTTTTCCTGTTGTAGTCTTGTATCTTGGTGTCAGCAGAGGCGCCCGATGCGGCCCCACCGTCATTGCTCTCCCGCGCGAGCCGTCGGGAAATGGGATGTCCTCAGCCTAGGGGCCGATGATGCGTGGCCTTCCTCGGAGAAGCGGCTACGGCGATTGCAGATCCTGGACCCGGCAGCTCTCAAACAGGGTTTGGGTCGCCTCGAAGACGTGCCGGGCGCGAGCCTCCGCTGGCGCCGTGCTGTCCATCGGGACCTCAACCGAAAGGCATACATCGTCCGGCAGCACGGCGAGCAGTTCACATAGGGGCAGATCTCCGTGACCGGGCGGGAGACGCCTGGACCGGGCTTCCTCGATGATGGCCTCGGTTGATCCCGGTCGCGTTGCCGGAGCATCGCAGAGCTGTGCGCTGCGGATCCGTTGCGATGGTACGGCCTTGAGATCGCTGGGAGACCCACCTGTGCGCGAGAGGTGGAGGGCATCGACGAGAGCACCGCCGTTGGGGCGGCCCGCTGCCTCAACGACCCTAACGGCTTCCGGAAAGCTGGAAACCTGTCGCCAGGCCATGCACTCCAGATCGACGCCCATGCCGAAGCCGGCGGCCAGATCGCAGAGTTTGGCGAAGTTCGCTTCGAGCCGACCACGATCCGGATCGTCACCGCAGACGCTCAGCCTCTTGGCTCCCAACTCACCTGCGGATTCGAGTATCGCCGTCAGCCGCGTCGCCGCAAAGTCAGGGTCGATGATCACGAACTCGATATCGTAGACGCTGACCCCTTCGCCTTGCATGCGCTCCCTCATCTCGCGCATGGCGCTGCTGCCGACCGGGATGGTGTAGTAAGGGGCTCCTGGGAATGCAGGGTGCAACCGAAGGCCCACGGCTGCATAGCCGATCCTTGCCGCCAGGCTGACGAGGTCAAGCGGCGGAACCTCAAGGACCGTGAAATGAGCCAGCCCGAGCGGCGGCGCGTCTTTGGCAATGATCACGATGGTTCCTCCCAAATCGCGGCCTTCTCGCCGCTTGGTTTCGGACCGCGGCGTCAGTCGCCGTCAGCTTGCGAAGCGTCGTTGAGAGCCGCAGCCAGGGCCCTCTTGAGGTTGGTGCCGGTTCTGTCGATGTGACGGCGCAAGGTCTCGCAGGCCTCTGATGATCGTCGTGCCACGGCCGCCTCAGCAATCGCGCTGTGTTCGCCCCGGACGTCGCGGTCGCCCGGATTCGTCGCAAGGAAGATCCTGCGATAGCGGTCGTTCAGATTATGCAGCACTGAGCAGAAACGCAGGAGAAGAGGCATCCCACAGCCTTGGATCAACTGCCGGTGGAAGTCGTGGTGGGCCTCCTCCCAGGCTTCCAGGCTCGCCGGACGGGAGGGATCGCGCTCGATACGATTGAGGCGGTAGAGCGAGCGCATGACGTCGCTTTCCCATTCGAGATCGCCCTGTTCGATGGAGTGTTTGAGAGCGAGCGATTCGAACTCGACGCGAAGGCGGGTCACTTCGGCGAGGTTGCTTGTGGAGACTGGAGCAACCCGGTAGCCGCGCAGATCCTCCAGTTCGACCAGTCCATCCGCGACCAGGCGCGAGAGGGCTTCGCGCAGGGGGCTGAGGCTGATGTCGTAGACGGTGCGCAGCCGGTCGAGGTTGATTTTCGAGCCCGGCTTCATGTCGCCCCGAAGGATCGCCTGACGGATCTCGTGCGAAACCCTGCTGGCGATCGTCTTCTTCTCCCCGTCTTCGGGCGGGTGCTGCATGACCTTCATCTCACCGACGATCACTCCTGACCTCCAATAGGGACCCTTTGCCTCAGCTTCACGGCTCAACTGCGAGCGGACCAGGCAGGTCCCTATGCAACAAAATACAAACAATCGGGCGCATGCGAATGCCGAGCCTCACTCGCTGCGACGATACCACCAATAATCGCCGATTGACAAGATAATCGATTATTTCTAATTAAACGATCATTCGAAGCCCTGGCAAGAGGGTTGGCCGAGCCGCTCGACCGCTACAAGAGGCCTTTTGAGGAGGGAACGGATGATCATCCAGCGTCAGGAAGACGTCACAACAGCCGCTCTTATCGTCATGGAGCAAACGACGGATCCGCGCCTGCGTCAGATCATGGTCTCGCTCATTCGCCACCTGCACGGCTTCGTCCGCGAGGTCCGCCTGACGGAGGAGGAATTCCGCGACGCCACTGCCATCCTGAATGAGATGGGAAAGCTGGCGAGCGACACCCACAACGAGATGGTCCTGATGGCCGGTTCGCTTGGCGTGTCGTCCCTCGTGTGTCTCCTGAACAACGGCGATAACGGCACGACGGAGACCTCTCAGTCGCTGCTCGGTCCATTCTGGCGCCTGAACTCGCCACGTGTTGAGAACGGCGACTCGATTATCCGATCCGATACGCCTGGCCCAACGATGTTCGTGACGATGCGAGTCGTGGATCGGGAGGGGCAGCCGATTGCTGGCGCCGAGGTGGATATCTGGCATTCCTCACCCGTCGGCCTCTACGAGAACCAGGACCCTGACCAGGCCGACATGAACCTGCGTGGCAAGTTCACGACCGATGCTAACGGCCGCATCTGGTTCCGCTCCGTGAAGCCCGCAGGCTATCCAATCCCGACGGACGGCGTCGTCGGACGATTGCTCGAGGCGCAGAACCGGCATCCCTTCCGGCCGGCTCATGTTCATGCCCTCGTGTTCAAGGAGGGTTACAAAACCCTGACCTCGCAGGTCTATGCCGACGACGATCCGAACCTTGAGACGGACGTTCAGTTCGGCGTGACCCGTGCGCTCGTCGGCAAGTTCGACCGCCATGACGAACCGCATCCAAGCGAGCCCGACGTGGAAGTGCCCTGGTACTCGCTCGACTACACATTCGTGATGGAGCCGGGCGAAGCCCGCCTGCCGAAGCCGCCGATCAAGTAACCCTTGTTCCAGACCTGGCCCGCGGCAGCCGCCGACTGGCCCCATGTATGAACGGATGCCACGATGCTGACCGATGACGAGCGCCGCCGCGGCGCAGAGGATCTCTACAACGCCGATCGCGAGCGGAGAGTCATTCCGCAGTTGAGCCGGACCTTTCCCAACATCGAGCTGGAGGATGCCTATGCCATCCAGGACATGTGGGCCCAGAAAAGGATCGCGGACGGCGCCCGGATCATCGGCCATAAGATCGGTTTGACGTCCCGCGCCATGCAGATGGCGTCCAAGATCACCGAGCCCGACTACGGCTATCTGACGGACGACATGCTGTACCGGGATGGCGCCCAGATCCCGGCCGGGCGCTTTATGGCGCCCCGGCTCGAGGTGGAGCTTGCCTTCGTCATGAGCGAAACGCTGGAGGGGCCGGGCATTCAGATCTACGACGTCATGCGGGCGACCGAGTTCGTCGTGCCTGCCCTCGAGATCATCGACTACCGGACGGAGGTGCCCCGGGCCATTACGGATACGATTGCCGACAATGCGGCGGCCGGCGGCATGATTGTGGGCGGCCGGACCATTCGACCCATGGATGTCGATATCCGCTGGGTCGGCGCCACTCTTTCGAAGAACGGCATCATTGAAGAGTCCGGCGTGTCGGCCGCCATCATGGGCCATCCGGCGGCGGGGATCGCCTGGCTCGTCAACAAGCTCCATGCCGTGGGCGCTCGGCTCGAGAAGGGGCAGATCGTCCTTGCGGGCTCCTTCACGCGGCCCGTGTCCGTTGCGCCGGGCGACGTGATCCACGCGGATTATGGGCCGCTTGGAGCGATCGGCGTTTCGTTCGTCTGACAGGAGAGAGCCGATGCAACTCCCCGAAAATCGATTCAAGCAGGCGTTGAACGAAGGGCGGCAGCAGATTGGGCTTTGGTGCGCCCTGTCGAGCCCCTACGCGGCAGAGGTCGTCGCCGGGTCGGGGTTCGACTGGCTCCTGTTCGATACGGAGCACTCGCCCAGCGATGTCGAGATTGTGTTAGGCCTGCTTCAGGCCGTTTCGGCCTACGACGTCTCTCCGATCGTTCGGCCGGCGAGTAACGATACGGTGCTGATCAAGCGCTACCTCGACATCGGCGTTCAGACACTGCTCATTCCTTATGTCCAATCGGCGGCGGAGGCACGGAGCGCCGTCGCCGCAATCCGCTATGCCCCCGACGGTGTCCGGGGCGTCTCGGCCCTGACTCGCGCAACCCGCTTCGGCCGGGTGGAGGGCTATGCCCGCCGAGCCGCCGATGAGCTCTGTCTTCTCGTCCAGATCGAAACCCAGCAAGCGCTCGATGAGCTGGAGGCCATCGCAGCAGTGGACGGTGTGGATGGCGTCTTTATTGGCCCGGCCGACTTGGCGGCGAGCCTCGGGCATGTCGGGGACCAGGGGCACCCTGACGTCAAGGCCGCCGTTGAAGATGCCGTGCGGCGGATCCGAGCCTGCGGGAAGCCCGCCGGTATTCTGACGGGAGACACCGTGTTCGCCCAGCGTTGCATCGAGATCGGCACGACCTTTACCGCTGTTGGCGTGGACGTGGGCATTCTGGCCCGTGGCACGGAGAAGCTCGCACTACAGTTCCAGGCCGAGGATACGTCCTCGCCGCACTCTGTGGCCAACGCTCGTTGAGGAGAGGCTTATGTTCGCAACCGCCGACCTCATCGATGCCCATGAAGCCGTCCTTCAATCTTGTGATCTCCAGTTTCGTGACTTCGGCAGACGGACCCGTTTCCATGGGCCCATCCGGACGGTCGCCTGCCGTGAGGACAACGTGCTCGTTCGTGCAACCTTGTCGCGGCCGGGCCATGGCAGTGTGCTCGTGATTGACGGTGGAGGGTTGCTGCATCGCGCCCTTGTCGGCGATGTGGTTGCAGGGCTTGCCATCGAGAATGGCTGGGCCGGGATTGTGGTCAATGGAGCTATCCGGGATGCCGCCGCGATAGCGGCGATGCAGTTCGGTCTCAAGGCGCTCGGCACCAATCCCCGCCGCTGTGCGAAGACCGGCGTCGGCGCCGTCGATGTCCCAGTCGCCTTCGGCGGCGTGATCTTCACGCCTGGGGCTCACCTGTACGCCGATGAGGATGGGATCGTGGTCTCCAAGCAGGCGCTTGAGATCATCAGGAGCGGCTGAGCCGCATTACGAATGCTCGAAGTGCCACATACAACAAGAACAATGGCGCTTCGAGGAGGTATCTAACCAGGAGGAAACACATATGAGACACCTCAAGTCACTACTCACATCGGCTCTCGTCGGAGCCGCTGCCTTGCTCGCAGGCGAGGCGAGCGCACAGGTGAGCGAACGGACTCTCCGCTGGGCGCAGCAGAATTCCCTGGAGCATCCACAGGGTCAGGGCGCGAAAAAATTCGTCGAGCTCGTCGAACAGAAGAGCGGCGGCAAAATCAAGGTCAGGGTGTTTCCGAGCGGTCAGCTTGGGGGAGATATTCAGAATGTGTCGGCCCTTCAGGGTGGCACGTTGGACCTGATGGTGTTGAATGCAGGCCTGCTGGTCGGCGTCGTGAAGGAATTCGCCGTTTTCGACCTGCCGTTCCAGTTCAACACGCCGCAGGAGGCCGACGCTGTCGCGGATGGCTCTGTCGGCAAGAAGCTGTTCGACAAGCTGCCCGAGAAGGGCCTAGTCGGACTAGGCTACTTCGAGCTTGGCTTCCGCAACGTCACCAACAGCAAGCGTCCCATCGCCAAGTTGGAAGACTTCCAGGGGCTCAAGCTGCGGGTGCTCCAGTCGCCCCTGTTCATAGACGTGTTCAACACCCTAGGGGCCAATACGATCGCGATGCCCTTCCCGGAGGTGTACACCGCCATGGAACAGAAGGTCATCGACGGGCATGAAAACCCGTTCACGGTGATCGCCGACTCCAAGCTGTACGAGGTGCAGAAGTTCGTTTCGACGACGCGCCACATCTACAACCCGCAATCTGTGATCATGAGCAAGAAAAGCTGGGACAAGCTCTCGGACGAGGAGAAGACGATCATCCAGTCGTCCCTGGACGAGGCCAAGACCTATCAGCGCCAGGTCTCCCGCGAGGCTGAAGCCAAGGCGATTGCGCTGCTCAAGGAAAAGGGCATGCAGATCAACGAGGTGTCGCCTCAGGAGATTGCCCGCATGCGCGAGAAGATCAAACCGGTTCTCGACAAGTACTCCAAGGAAGTTGGCGAGGCTCTGGTTGCCGAGGTGAATGCCGAGATCGCCAAGAAGCGAGGCACGAACTGATCTCCCTGACTAAGGTGGGCTGGCTTCCCGGCCCACCTCCTTTGGCAGCCGCTGACCCGGCACTTGCCATGTCGAGCTTAGCCCGGCCGTCCGTTAAGGCGACTCGGTAGTGACTCCAGATATACTCGGCGGAATGTCTGAAAATGGCATATCCCAGACTTGGGCCATAGTTCTACGTTCGGGCGGTTCGCGGACGTTCAGCAACGCCAAGCAAGACTGTCCGGCCTGAGCTTCAGCGTCGGCCGACCAGTCATGCGATCCTTTCCGCGACAATCAGCGTTTCTCCTCTGCGGTGCAGCGGGACCTTCGATCCGAATCAACCCAACAGGCTGCGGCCGCTAGAACAGCCGAACGGAGATCGATCATGACCGATGCAAGACAGACCAGCTTCGAGGTTCCTGCGCAGATGCGCGAGGGCGCCGAGAAAAGTCTCGAACAGGCCCGCCAGGCGCTGGACACCTTCCTGGGGGCAGCCCGCAGGGCCGCTGACACCATGGAGCAATCAGCGGACACCGCTCGGGCCAGCGCTCGGGACGTAACCCAAAGGACCTTTTCCTCCGCGGAGGAGAACATCCACGCTGCGCTGGACATGGCCGAGCGGCTTGTCCGGGCCAGGACCCCTCACGAAGCTGCGCAGATCCAAGCGGAGTTCGTGCGCGCGCAATTTGAGGCCATGCAGGCCCAGATGCGCGAGTTCGGCGCGAGCATGCAATCGGCTCTGAGCCAGACAGGCTCAAGTCAGACAAGCACCGACCAAACTGGCGGAACGGCAGGCTCAAGAAGCAGAAGTACCAGAAAGTAAGGCCGGAACAGCAGGAGCTCGAAATGAGTTCGCCTCGGTCACTCCTCCTGTGGCCGGGGCCGCACTCACTGACACCTTCTCCCTATCGTTCGGGCACCGTCAATTTAACGAGCTGAAGGCAAAGCGCCTTACTGGGGCGGCAGATCAGAAGCCCACCGCAACGCCCGTCACCTCGGCCCAAGCCGTGAAAGCTCGGGCGCGGGACTGGCGATAATCAGCGGCGTTGGAAGTTGCGGGACGACGGAAGAGATTTCCCACCTGATCGTGAACGGAGAGGAAGCGCTGGGCCTGCCCGGCGGACTTGAAGCGCTTCATGATGCGCTCCCGTCGGCGGGTCGGCTGATGACTGTTTTCGGCGCGATTGTTCAAGCCTCGATGCTACCGATGCTCCACATTGGGCATAACGGCTCTCTTGGCGGCGGCGTAGCTGGCCAGCTTGTCCGTGATCATCACGCGCGGCGCCGTGCCCTGCTTCTTGAGCAGCTTGCGCAGCAGGCGCTTGGCGGCTGTGGCGTTACGGCGGCTCTGCACCAGAATGTCGAGCACGATCCCATACTGATCCGCGGCACGCCACAGCCAAAGCTTCCGGCCGGCGATGCTGATCACGACTTCATCAAGATGCCATTTATCTCCGGGTGCGCGCAGGCGCCTGCGGATCTGGTTGGCGAAGCTCTGGCCGAACTTCAGCGCCCACTGCCGGACCGTCTCATGGCTGACCTCGATGCCTCGTGCCGCGAGCATCTCCTCGACCATGCGCAGGCTCAGGGGAAAGCGGAAGTACAACCAGACAGCATGGCTGATCACGTCAGCCGGGAAGCGATGACGGGCATAGCGGGGATGGCGAGACGGGTTCATCCCTCACCTATGCCAGCATCCCGTCACCTCCTGGTTAAGCTGACGGTGCCGTTGGGGCGTAGGAAGGTCGAAGGAGAGAGATGGCGCAACGGTCATTGAGACGGGATCAGACAAACCAGCTTGAGCACGAGAGCTTCGAGCGCGTAGAACTGATTGGGACCTGATCCGCGTACTCCCATCCGGGCCCGCGGCGTATGATCGGCCGCAGTTGAGGCCGCACACATGTCCGCATCCGGCCTGCGCGCTATACCAAACCTGAAGATTCTTCTTGCGTTACCAGGGGCGTCTACACATGTGCCCAATGGAGCGCTAACGGAGTACGTAGCAGGAACATGAGCCCAGATCTTGCGCTGCGTCCATGCGCCCGATGCGGGTTAACGACACCAGGACCTGGACGGGGAATGCTACATCCATCGCACGAATTGCGAGTTTGCCGGCTACGCCGATCCGGTATTCCAGGCGCAGAATGTCAAATGCACCGCCGTCTACTGGAGCGAGCGGGATGACTGGACGCTAGCCATGGTCGCGGTAGGCCTGGGCTGGGCCTTCATGCCGGCCAATTCGGTCAATCATCCGGCTGTCGTCGGCCTGCCAATCATCGAGCCGGAGTTCTGGTGCGAGGTGAACCTCGTCACCGTGCGGGGTCGGCCGCACTCGCCGGCCGTCGGGGCACTGGTGCGCGAGGCGATCAGGACGCGCTGGTTCGGCAAGCGGGCTTTGGCGGTGGAGCGCTCCAGAGACATGCCCGAACCAGCCACCCTGTTCCCCCAAAGCTGATGGATCCGCAGGGCTGCATGCAGTCCCGATGCGGCCATCGACTGACGACGTTCGCGTGGTTCAAGGCGACGTCCGTGCCGGCCACACTCAGGTTCCCAACTTTGTGACCAGAACGGGAGTGTCGCGATAAAGCTCCGGGAACAGCTGCTTCAAATCAGCGATCTTCGGAAGATCGTTGATGACGATATAGGGATAACGAGGGTGCAGGGTCATAAAATCCTGATGGTAGGCTTCAGCCGGATAGAACCCGGTGAGCCGATCCGCCGTGGTGACGATCGGCTTCGGGAACACCCGGGCTTGATTCAGCTGGTTGATGTAAGCCTGTGCGACCTCGAGCTGGGTGTCGTTTGCTGCGAAGATCGCAGAGCGATACTGCGATCCGACATCCGGCCCCTGCCGATTAAGCTCCGTTGGGTCATGCGCTACCGAGAAGTAGATCTGCAGGATCTGGCCCAAACGGATCTGGTGAGGATCGAACGTCACTTTGACGGACTCTGCATGGCCGGTCCGCCCTGAGCTGACAATCTCGTAATGGGCTGTGTCTGACGTTCCGCCGGAATAACCGGAGACGGCGCTCGTCACGCCTTTCACATGTTGGAACACGCCCTGGACACCCCAAAAACATCCGCCCGCCAGAACAACGGTTTCAGACGCCCCGCTGACTGGCTCGTCAATCACCGGCGGTGGGATGATGACCGCTGCGCTGGCGGACAAATCCGCCAAGCGCCAGAGGCCGAATCCGACGGCGGCCGCCACCAGAACCGGTCCACCGATTGTCTTCTTCACATGGCGATGAAGAGCTGTTGCGAGCCTGCTGCCTATTGCCTTGGATGACATCATTTGCTCCTCCAAACCCGAAACACGGCAGGCCAAACTGACGGCTTGACGGAATGACAAAGAAAGCCGGTCAGATGCCCGCATACCATTCGTAGCCGCGATCCTCCCAGAAGCCGCCGCGGCCAAGAGCAATCCCGGCAAGGCTCTCCACGAGTTCGATCCGCATGACGTACTTCGCCATCTTGTAGCCGAGCTGACGTTCGACACGCAGCCGCAGCGGCGCCCCATGCGGGATCGGGAGCGGACCCCCGTTCATGTCGTAGGCCAGGATCGTCTGTGGGTGATAGGCATCCTCGAACCCGATGCTCTCGTAGTACTGGCCGGTGCCATCCAGCGTCGGCTCGAGCGTGTCGGCACAGCGAAAGACGACATAGCGTGCCCGGGGTTGCACGCCCGCCTGCTCCAGTACATGCGCCAGCGGGACGCCTGTCCACTTGCCGATGCAGCTCCAGCCCTCGACGCAATCATGCCGCGTGATCTGCGTGCGCGAGGGCATCGCCCGGAGTTCGGCCAGAGAGAGCTGTTGCAGGCGCTCGACCAAGCCGCCGACCTGCAGCCGCCAGTCGACGAAGCCTTTCTCGGCGAGGGTCTGGTAACCGACATCATCGACTGCGGTCGATCCGTTCGCCTTGAACACCGGCGAGAGATCCGCCTCCGTGTATTCGCGGGCAAGCGGGCCTGAGCCTAGCAGAAACCGCTGCGCCCTCAGGGTGGCGCTCTCGGCGCTGTCCAGGACCTGCCGGAACCAGGGTGCCTCGGACAGGCGGTTGCAGCCGCCGAGCGCCAGCGTTCCGGCCAGGGCCACGGTGCGTTTGAGAAAGTTGCGCCGATCGGGATCAGTTCGCATGGACCCCTCCCGGAAGGACATAGGTTCCGGTGATCATCGAGCGCAGGTTGTTCCAGGCCCCCGACAGCAGGACCATGGCGACATGCACAAGGACGAACAACACCAGACCGGATGCGGTCAGGAAGTGGATCGTGCGGGCGGACTGCCGGCCACCAAAGAGGGTGAGGAGTTCCGGAAAGGCGGCATTCATCCCTGGGGACATGGTCAGGCCGGTGAGCACCACCAGCGGCAGCAACACAAAGGCGACGGCAAGATAGGCCAGCTTCTGGAGCACGTTGTAGTGCCAGGCCTCGTCACCGCGCGGGAAGCGCAGGAGCGTGTGCTCCCGGATCGTATGCCCGATTTTTCTGAGCTGTCGCCCGGTTGGCAGGAGGTCGCGGCGCAGATGGCTGCTGACGAGACCGTACAGGAGATAGACAATGCCGTTGAGAACGAGCAGCCAGGCGAAGAAGAAGTGCCAGCGGCGCCCGGTTGCCAGGTCCCGGTAGCTTGGGAGCGTCAGCCAGGGCGGAAAGCCGCGTGCGTGGATCCCTAGTCCGGGTTCAGCTGAGGCGCCGAGGAAGCCTGTGGTGTCGAACGCATGTCCAAAGATTTGCGTGACACCTCTGATGCCGGCCTCATCGCTGTTGGTCGCCGTCAGGGCGAGCACGGGATGGTCGAAAGCGGAGGCTTGGCCCCAGTAGAGCGCCGGATGGGCGTTGAAGATCTGGAGGCCGCTCATCAGGAGGATGAGCAGGCAACCGGCGTTGATCCAGTGGGTCACACGGACGGTGACGGAATGCCGGCGGATGGAAGCCGTGGGCTGCTCGACCATGGTCGTCTCCCGTTACAATGGCTCCATGCGGTGATCACGGTACATCCAATCCGGATGCGCGGATGCACAGACCGCAACACGATTGTGTGACCGCAATACCCATGGTGCCGAAATCCAGGGCCTGTCGTATTGTCTCGTCAATGGGCGGTCCAGCCGCCGTCGATCGGCAGGGCCGCACCCGTGATCGAAGCGGCGGCATCGCTGGCCAGGAAGGTGGCGAGAGCCCCGATCTCCTCGACCATGGCAAAGCGCTCGTTCGGCTGCTCGGCCAGCAGGATGTTTCGGATCACCTCCTGGCGCGGGAGGCCATGCGTCCTGACCTGCTCCGCGATGTGCGCCTCCGCGAGGGGCGTCCAGACGTTTCCGGGGCAGATGGCGTTGCAGGTGATGTTTTCCTCCGCCGTCTCGAGCGCGACCACCCTGGTCAGGCCCACGATTCCGTGCTTGGCCGCCGCATAGGCCGATGTGAGAGGTGCGCCCACCAGCGCAAGTGCCGAGGCGATGTTGATGAAGCGGCCCCCGCCCTGGCGGCGCATGGCCGGAAGGGCGAGGCGGATCGTGTGAAAGGCCGAGGACAGATTGATGGCCAGCACTGCATCCCACTTGTCGACCGAAACCTGATCGATCGGGCCGACATGGAAGATCCCGGCGTTGTTCACCAGGATATCTAGGCGACCAAAGCTCACCAGGGCAAGGTTCACTATGCCGGCGATCTCGTCCGGCCTGGTCATGTCGGCGGCAGAGTAGACCGCCTTGCTGCCGGTCTCACGCTGCAGGCCGTCCACTGCGTCTTCGATCTCCTCGGGCTTGCCGAAACCATTGAGGACGACCGAGGCTCCCGCAGAGGCGAAGGAGCGGGCGATGCCAAGACCGATGCCGCTGGTGGAGCCCGTGACAAGCGCCACCTTGCCGTCGAGGATCCTCGCGGTATCGACCGCCGGCTGAGGGAGGGTGAGGTTCATGAGACTTCTCCTGGACAGATCAATCAGATCCAATCCGTTCGTTGATGAGGGGCGCCGGTCCGCATCACCGGCACCTTATCCGGCCGTCATCATCGCACCGGGCCGGGCCTCGTGCAGGATGAAGCCCTCCACCGGATCGAACTCCCCGGACCAGGGAGCCAGCTCAAGAACGCGGCTCGTATCGGCATATCCGGCCTCCCAACGCTTGCGGATCCCTCCCGGGCTGAAGTCGATATCCTTCGTGTGATCCTCGCCGTCCAGCGGCGGCGCCAGCAATCGGACGACGTGCATGCGCGTTAGACAGCCGTAGCTTGCCAGCTCCCTCACAGCCTCGGTCTTCTGCTCCTTCTCCGGCAGGCAGCGCATAAGCTCGGCAATTACGTGGCGGAGGCGATGGATCTGCTTCTGCCGCGCGATGTGAGTGACCGCGCGGCTCGAATATTGGATGTCCTTCTGGCGGCTCATGACCTGCCAGATCGTGTCCGGCTCGGGCCCTTGTGGGTTCCAGATATGGACCGCGAAGATGACCGAGTTTTTCCGCGGGTCGTCATCGAACACGGCCTCGACCGGCGTGTTCGACAGGATGCCGCCGTCCCAGTAGAGATCGCCGTCGATGCGCACGGCCGGAAAGGCCGGGGGCAGGGCACCGGAGGCCATCACATGGCGGATATCGAGATCCATGTCGCGGTTGTCGAAGTAGCGCATCTCGCTGGTGCGTACGTTGGCGGCTCCCACCGTCAGGCGGGTCTCTCTCCCGTTGATCCGGTCGAAGTCGACGAGTTCGGAGAGAGTCCGCGCGAGAGGCGAGGTGTCGTAGTAGCCGGCGGCCTCTGATCCAAGGGGGACGTGAAGGCCAAGAAAAGCCGGCAGGTTCGGCCTGAAGAAAGCTGGAATGCCCTGGGCGATCGTCGTCAGGTTCGTGGCCAGTGGTCCCACCAGCGGCCATGCCCCCAGGAGCTCCGCCCAGGGACTGTGCTGCATCCGGCTCCAGAACTCTCGGAGCCGCTCCAGCCGATCCTCCGGCGCGTTGCCGGCAATCAGGCTGGCGTTGATGGCTCCGATCGAGGTGCCGATGACCCAATCCGGCTCGACTCCAGCCTCATGCAAAGCCTGGTAGGCGCCGACCTGGTAAGCCCCGAGCGCGCCGCCACCCTGCAGCACGAGGACGATCTGACCGAGTTCCTTCGGGACCCGGGGCAGACGGGCCGGCACGACGTCCGGGAGCCGCTGTTCGGTGATCGCTTCAGGCGGGGTTCCGGTTCGCTCGAGTTCGGTGATGACCGCCGCGTCGGACCCCTTATCCATCCGGAGGCCACCGGGTGTGAGGTGTGTCAGCATGGCCTCCTCCTTAGTGAGCCGTCCAGCCGCCATCGACCGGCAGAGCGGCGCCCGTAATCGAAGCCGCGGCATCGCTGGCCAGGAACGTGGCGAAGGCGCCGATCTCCTCCACGGTGGCGAAGCGCTTGTTGGGCTGCTGTGCCAAGAGCACGTCCCGGATGACCTGCTCGCGCGGGATCCCGTGGGACTTGGCCTGTCCGTCGATCTGGGCCTCCACCAGCGGGGTCGAGACATAGCCCGGGCAAATGGCATTGCAGGTGATGTTCTGTTCCGCCGTCTCGAGGGCGACCACCTTCGTCAGCCCCACGATCCCGTGCTTGGCGGCCACATAGGCCGCCTTGAACGGGGAGGCGACCAGCGCATGTGCCGAGGCGATGTTGATGATGCGGCCGCCACCCTGCCGACGCATGGCCGGGAGTGCCAGGCGGATCGTGTGGAAGGCGGAGGAGAGATTGATCGCCAGAACTGCGTCCCATTTCTCGGCCGGGAACTGGTCGATCGGGCTGACATGCTGGATGCCGGCATTGTTCACGAGGATGTCCAGGCGGCCGAACGTCTCCAGGGCAAGATCCACCATTTCGGCGATCTCGTCCGGCTTGGTCATGTCGGCGGCCGAATAGACCACCTTGGCGCCGGTTTCACGCTGCAGGGCTTCGATGGTGTCGTTGATCTCCTCGGCCTTGCCGAAACCGTTCATGACGACAGAGGCTCCGGCCAAGGCGAATGAGCGGGCGATGCCAAGGCCGATCCCGCTGGTGGAGCCGGTGATGATGGCGACCTTGCCGTCCAGAACTCTCGCGGGACCGGTCGCTAGTTGGGTGAGGGCAACATTCATAGTGATCCTCCTGCATGGTTGTGGTGCACTGTCAGGGTGGAACGGCGTCCAACCCGTTTGACGATGGCAGCGAGCGGCTCGGACCTGAAATGCCGGTTTGCTACCTTGTTGATAGAAGGCCGCTATCGAGCGTCCCGGATAGGCCTAGTGGACAGCGGCCGGAGACGGGGTCGGAGCATCGCGCCCTGTCCCGGGCAATGGCATCTCGGATGCAGGCCGTAACCGCACGGCCAGAAGCGCTGCGACGAGCAGCAAGACCCCAACGCATGTGACACACGCCGTCCAGCCATACCGGTCGAAGACCTGGCCCAGGACCGCGCTGCCCACCAGTCCGCCGAAAAAATACGCCGCCAGGTAAAGCCCACTCGCTGAGCCCCGGTCCGTCGTGGCCGCATGGCTGACAAAGCCCGTCGCGGTCGCCTGGGCAAAGAAGGTGCCGATCGCCACAAGCATCAAGCCGATCAGGACTGCGGAGAGGTTCGGAATGACAAGAAGCGGCAAGCCGAGCCCCGCAACGGCCAAGGATCCCCAGAAGGTGGGTCGGGTCCCGAACCGTTGCACCGCGCGATCCGCCAACAGGGTGGTGACGATCGAGGGCGCGAAGACGAAGTAGACGAACCCGAGAGTCATTTGATCGATCACGATTGGCTCGCGCACCAACACGAAATTGACATAGGTGAAGGTGCCGATGAAGGCGAACAGGATGCAGAATCCGATGGCGAAGCTGGGTCGCAGGAGCGGGTTCTTGAAATGCTCGGCCCAGATGGCGATGGGGGACCGGCTCGGTCCCTCCGGCATTGGCATTGGCGCCGTTTGCGTCAGCCAGAAATAGACGATCACTGCGCCAAGTAGGTTCAGTCCGCCAAGGGCACAGAAGGTTGTCTGCAGTCCGAGATGATCAGCGAGCCCGGCCGCAAGGAGCCGGCCGAAGAGGTTGCTGGCCACGTTCCCGGTAATGTAGGCCGCAAAGGCTCCGCCGGCGTCCATGGCGCTACAATGCTCGCCCAAATAGGCGAGGGTGAGCGTGAAGGCAGAAGCCATGCACAGCCCTTGAGCAATCCGCAGCATCGTGAAGGTCGTGAGATCAGGTGCGACGGCGAGAAGGGCCGTGGGGATCGCAAGCACTGTAAGGCTGATGAGGATCCCGCGTCTCCGGTCGATGCAATGGCTGAAATAGGCGACGGCCAGGCAGGCGGCCGCCATGCCCATGGTGGTTGCGTTGACAGCAAAGCCCATTGCGGCCGGGGTCACGCCATACGACCGAGCCAGCGCCGGCAGGATGGCCTGGGTGCCGAACAGATCGACCACTGTCAGGAAGGCGATGAGACCGATCAGAACAGTTCGCTCCAGCGTACTCGCATGATGGTCATGCATTGGCATTGACTTGTCTTGGGCAGCATCGGTCATGATCCTCTCCCGTCGCAAAGGCAGGGTGGCGCCCAAGCGGAACGTCGGGCGCCATGCGCCTAAACGGAGCCTCACATCATGTGAGCATCCGCCTTGGGCTGATCGTGGAAGATGTCGGAGGACAGCAGCACCACCGGAGCCTTGCCGGTGTTCTTCCACCAGTGCTGGACACCGCGCTTCTCGACCGAGACCTCGCCGGCCTTGTGCAGGATCGGCACGGAGCAGTTACTGGCGTACTCCTCGATCGTGCCCGACACGATGTAGATCAGCGCCGGCCGGTCCTCGTGGCTGTGCCAGGGCACGACGCCACCGGGCTGAACTACCAGCCGCCGGGTCCGCAGCTGGCGGTCCGTGAGGTTCACTTTCTCCTTGGACAGGTCGATGGAGGCGAGAACCGTGTCCGTGACGCCCTTGGGCTTCGTCTCCCCCGTCGTGCGGAAGCCGGGGTTCACCTTGTCCGCCGGGCACTCCCCGGCACTTGCGGGGGCGGCGAGGACGGCGCCTGCCACGAGGGCAACTGCGCAAAGTCCGTGCCGGATCATAACAGGGCCTTGAATTCTGTTCAGCATGACGATGTCTCCTCTGTTCCGCCGCGCTGAAGGGGAGGCATCCAGGCGGAGCCGGCGCGATGCGGTGATCCGATGGTCGAGCAAGCGAGCACCGATGTGAAATGCCGAGCAGACTTCGACTTAATAGCCAAAAGCTATCACCACGGCAGACGGCACGGGGGTATAGATTAAGGCTCGGGGTGTGGCCGCGGGCATGGGCAGCTACGGCCAATGTGATCGGGCCTCGTTGAGGAGGACTCCAATGGAGATGCATCAGATCCGGTATTTCCTGTCAGTCTGCGAGGAACTTAACTTCACCCGGGCGGCGGAGCGCTGCTATGTGGCCCAACCCTCCCTGACCCGGGCCGTCAAGCTCCTTGAGGAGGAGTTGGGAGGTCAGCTCTTCCATCGGGAGCGCACCAACACTCATCTGTCGGAGCTTGGGCGCATGGTGAAGCCCCATCTCGAGGAGGTCTATGCCCAGGCACAGGAGGCCAAGCGGCAGGCGCTCGACTTCACCAAGCTCAGGAAGATCAGACTTAGGCTCGGCGTCATGTGCACCATCCAGCCGGATGAGCTCATTGACCTGGTCAGCGGTCTGCAGTTGCGGCACCCGGGCATTGAACTCGAGGTGGTTGACGCCAGCGCGGGCCAGTTGGAGGACCGGCTCCTGAACGGAGACCTTGAGGTGGCGATCTACTGCATCCCAGGCCAGGAGCCGGATGAGCGCTTGCATTACATGCCGCTGTTCCGGGAGCAGTTCATGATCGTGGTGTCGCCCGACCACCCTTTGGCGCAGCGCAACACCATTCGTCCAAGCGATCTCACGGGTGATCGTTACCTCAACCGGGTCAACTGCGAGTTCTTCTGCTATGCCGGGGCACTCTGGCGGGAGCATGGGTTCGAGGGCTGCGAGACCGTCTACCGCAGCGAACGTGACGATTGGATCCTGGCCATGATCGCAGCCGGTCTCGGCTTCGGCTTCATGACGCAGAGCTGCGCCAAGCACCCTCTCGTGGTCTGCCGTCCCATGGTCGATCCCGAGTTCTGGCGCGAGGTGAACCTCGTCACTGTCCGCGGGCGTCCGCATTCACCCGCGGTGGGCGCCTTGGTCAAAGAGGCGATGCGGGCCCGTTGGCTTGGCCAGCCAGCGATCGCCGCGAGTGTCGAGAAGAAACGGATGGCTGTCGAGCAGCCACCCTTTGAGCTGGCTGAATGAGAGCTATGCCGCCCCCTTCATGCGTGCCTTCGTCATAGCGACAGCCGGAGCGCCATGTTCGAGTTCAGAATCGGAGCCTGTGATGAGGCGTGTGCCGCGCTGGAAACTGAAATAGGTCCAGGCCCAGTTCATCGCCACGATCAGCCGGTTGCGGAACCCGATGAGGAAGTAGATGTGCGCCAGACTCCACAGCCACCATGCCAAGTAGCCACTGAGACGGAGCCGGCGAAACTGCACCACGGCTCTCTTCCGGCCGATGGTGGCGAGCGATCCTGGGTCGCGGTAGCGGAAGGGTGGCAGATCATCGCCGGCAAGCCTGGTCCGGATCAGCCTGGCGACATACCTGCCTTCCTGCTTCGCCACAGGAGCAACTCCGGGGAGAGGCTTGCCATCCATGTCGAGCACATGGGCTGTATCGCCGATAACGCAGATGTTCGGATGCCCCGGCACGCTCAAGTCTGGCGCAACTTTGACCCGGCCAGCCCGATCGGTCTCGGCCCCAAGCCACTGGCCCGCCTGCGATGCCTGCACGCCCGCAGCCCAGATGATCGTGCGCGTCCCGATCCGCTGATCCGCGATTGAGACACCAGCCTCATCGCAGTCGGTAACGGCGGTCGAAACGCGGACTTCGACCCCGAGCTCTTCGAGCGAGCGCCGTGCCGCCTCCGAGAGGTGCTCCTCGAAGACCGGCAGGAGGCGCGGGCCCGCTTCGACCAGGACGATGCGAGCATGCGTCGGATCAATCGAACGGAAGTCGGCCGCCAGAGCCTTGCGGGCCAGTTCGGCGATGGCGCCAGCCATCTCGACGCCGGTTGCGCCACCACCAACCACCACGAACGTGAGCAGGCGATTGCGCTCCTCCGGGTCTGTTTCAAACTCGGCTTTCTCGAAAGCCAGCAGGATCTTTCGGCGCAGGCCCGTCGCGTCGTCGATCCTCTTGATGCCCTTGGCAAACGCTTCCCAATCGTCGTGGCCGAGGTAGGCGTGCCGGGCGCCGGTCGCGAGAATGAGATAGTCGAACGGAATCCTGCGATCTCCAGCCACCACCTCACAAGAAGCCGTGTCGATACCGGTGACCTTTGCCAGCATCACGGAGGTATTCCGCTGGCGCTTGAGGATCGTACGAATGGGCGAGGCGATGTCGGCCGGCGACAGCGCTGCCGTCGCAACCTGGTACAGCAGGGGCTGGAACAGGTGGTAATTGGGCGGATTCAAACGGTCGTCGCAACATGGATTCTGTTGACCTGCCGCAGCCATTCGTCAAGCGCCTCTGCAGGGGTTTTCCAGCCCAGCGTCTTTCTCGGCCTTGAGTTGAGGGCGGCCG